>NZ_JACBZD010000001.1:5262500-5416953 GCF_013407765.1 Allostreptomyces psammosilenae | reverse complement strand
GTGGACGGCTCCACCGGGGAGGTGTTCCTGGCCCCCTCCCCCGAGGAGCGGCGCGTCCTCCAGGAGCGGGCCGCGGAGCTGCGGGACGCGCTGGCGAGCTCCAGCGGTCCGGGCACCACGGCGGACGGCCACCGGGTGCCGCTGCTGGCGAACATCGGCGGTCCCGCCGACGTGGACGCGGCGGTGGCGGCCGGGGCGGAGGGGGTCGGGCTCTTCCGCACCGAGTTCCTCTTCCTCGATGCCACGGTGGCGCCGAGCGAGGAGGACCAGGTCGAGGCGTACCGCACCGTGCTGACGGCTTTCGGCGAGGGCCGGGTGGTGGTGCGGGTGCTGGACGCCGGCGCGGACAAGCCGCTCGGCTTCCTCACGCCGGCCGACGAGCCCAACCCGGCCCTCGGGGTCCGTGGCCTGCGCACGCTGCTGGAGCACCCGGAGGTGCTGCGCGCCCAGCTGCGGGCGCTGGCCACCGCGGCGCGGGGGCTGCCGGCGCGGCTGGAGGTGATGGCTCCGATGGTCGCCGACCGGGCGGACGCCCGGGCCTTCGCCGAGGTGTGCCGGGAGGTGGGTCTGCCGGGGGCGTACGGCGCGATGGTGGAGATCCCGTCGGCCGCGCTGCGCGCCGGCTCGATCCTGGACGAGGTGGACTTCCTGTCCATCGGCACCAACGACCTGGCGCAGTACGCGTTCGCCGCGGACCGTCAGGTCGGCGCGCTGGCCCGGCTGCAGGATCCCTGGCAGCCGGCCCTGCTGGAGCTGATCGCGCTGGCCGCGGGGGCGGCGGCGGAGGCCGGGAAGAGCTGCGGGGTGTGCGGTGAGGCGGCGGCGGATCCGCTGCTGGCCTGTGTGCTGACCGGCCTGGGGGTGACCAGCCTGTCGATGGGCGCCGCCGCCCTGCCGCTGGTGCGCACCACGCTGGCCCGGTACACGCTGGAGCAGTGCCGGGCGGCGGCCGGCGCCGCCCGGGGCGCGCGGGACGCCGAGGACGCCCGGCGGGCGGTGCGGGAGGTGCTGGGCGTCGCCTGAGGCGGTGCCGCGGCCCCTCCCGGAGGGGCGCGATCCGGCGGGGCCGGGCCGTGGGGATCCCCACGGCCCGGCCCCGCTTCCGTGGTCGCCGTCGTCGCGGTGGCCGTGTGGCTGTGGCCGTGTGGCCTCAGTGGGGCCCGCCGTCCCGGTCCGCGCCGCCGCGGTCCGGACCGCCCAGTCCGGCGTCCTGGCGGGAGCGGTGGCTGATCCGCCGCAGCGCGCGGGCGCGGGTGTCGGCGCGGGCGCGTTCGCCGCCGCGCTGGGCGGCGATCTCCTCGCCCACGGCGGCCCGGATGGCCGCCCGGAGGCCGTGCGGGGTGCGGTGGGCCCGTGGCACGGCGGCGGCCGGGTCCGCGCCCAGTTCGCGCACCAGGCTGGCGCACAGGGCGAGCATGACGACGACGAACGGCAGCGCGACCAGGATGGTGGCGCTCTGCAGGCCCTCCAGGCCGCCGGCGACCAGCAGCACGGCGGCGACGGCGCCGATCAGCACGCCCCAGACGACGACGAGCGGCCGGCGCGGGTGCAGGGAGCCGCGGCTGGACAGCGAGCCCAGCACGAGGGAGGCGGAGTCGGCGCCGGTGACGAAGTAGAGGGCGACCAGGACCACCGAGATCACCGCCGTGATGCCGTACAGCGGCAGGCTCTCCAGGAGGGAGAACAGGGCGGTCTCCGGTCCGCCGGTCAGGGTCCCGACGAGGTCCGCCTGGCCGGTGGCGTCCAGGCGGAGGGCGCTGCCGCCCATCACCCCGAACCAGATGGCGCTGGCTCCGCTGGGCACCAGGAGCACGCCGAGCAGGAACTGGCGGACGGTGCGGCCACGGGAGATGCGGGCGATGAAGGTGCCGACGAAGGGGGCCCAGGAGAGCCACCAGGCCCAGTAGAAGATCGTCCAGTTGCCGAGCCACTCGGTGGAGCTGAACGCTCCGGTCCCGGAGGAGAGGCTGATCAGGTCCTGGAGGTAGCTGCCGATCGAGGCGGGGATGACGTCCAGGATGTAGACGGTGGGGCCGAGGAGGAAGACGAACACCATGATGGCGACGGCCAGGTAGACGTTGATCGTGCTCAGCCACTTGACGCCGCGGTGCACTCCGGAGAAGGCGGAGACGACGAAGGCCGCGGTGAGGACGCCGATGATGACGAGGTCCACGGCTTGGGTCTCCGGCACGTCGGCGACGAGGTGGAGGCCGCGGGCCATCTGCAGGGCTCCCAGGCCGAGGCTGGTGGCGGAGCCGAAGACGGTGGCGAAGACGGCGAGCAGGTCGATGGCCCGGCCGGCGGCCCCGCGGGCGTGCCGGCCGAGGATCGGGTCGAAGGCGGCGCTGAGGCTGTTGCCGCGTCCCTTGCGGAAGGTCGCGTAGGCGAGGGCGAGGCCGGCGACGGCGTAGATGGCCCAGGGGTGGAGGGTCCAGTGGAAGAGGGTGTACTCCATGGCCGCGCGGGCGGCCTCGCCGCTGCCGGGTTCGGCGCCCGAGGCCGGTGGCGGGGCGGCGAAGTGGGTGAGTGGTTCGGCGACGCCCCAGAACATCAGGCCGATGCCCATGCCGGCGCTGAACATCATGGAGGCCCAGGCGAGGGTGGAGAACTCGGGGTCGTCGTCGTCCGCGCCGAGCTTGACCCGTCCGAAGCGGCTGACGATGAGCAGCAGGGAGAGGGCCAGGAAGGCGTCGGCGGCGAGGACGAAGAACCAGCCGAAGTTGTGGGTGGTCCAGGCCAGCGCCGTGCCGGAGATCTCGTTGAGCGACTCGGGGGAGACGACGCCCCAGGCCACGACGGCGACGACGAGCAGGGCGCCGATGCCGAAGACGATGCGGTCGGGCGGGAGGCTGGCCTCGGGGATGGTGGTGGAGGGGTCCACGGCGGCGCCGGTCGGGGTGGCGCCCGAGCCGGCGAGCCGGGTGACGTCCTGGGTGAGGGGGGCGTGTACCGGGGGTGCGGGCGGCTCGGGGGCGTCGGGCGGAGTCGGTTCTGGGGTCTGGGGCGTCATGGCGGCCGTCCTCGGAGCAGCCGGCGGCGGTGGACCGCGGTGGGGGCGTCGATCCAGCAACGCTAATTGGCGATTCCGACATATGCGGCGATTTCGCCGCGAGGAACGGCGTGGGCGTGTCACCCGTTTCGCTGCCGTGGGAGGCGAGCAGAAGGGCAGACGGGGCCGCGTTCCGTCGAACGGGTGACGCACCGGCCGGTCCGCCTCCGTCCGGTCGGCGGGGCTGCCGGCGGCCGGTGGTGGCGAAGCGTCAGGATGGATCGCGGGCGGCCGCGGGGCGCCCGGCGTGGATCGCGTGTTGGGAGGGTGCGGTGTCGATGGAGCACGGTGAGACCCCCGGGATGCGGGTGGGCGGGATCCAGGTGGGCGGGCTGGTCCTCGGCGCGCCCGATCCGGCGCGTCCGGCGCGGCCCGGGCGGTCGCCGGAGGTGCGGGCGGCCCTGGTGCGGGCGGTACTGGCGTGGTCGCTGACGCTGATCCTCGGCGTCGTCGGCCTGATCGCGGTGCTGGCCGACTCGCTGGTGGCGGTCCCGGCGCTGCTGCTGACCGCGGCGGCCGTGGTGGTGTCGAGCTGGGCGAGCCTGGACGTGGCGGTGGCCCGTCAGGTCTCCATGGAGCGGGCGGTGCGGCTGGCCCGGGAACGGCGGCTGGGATCGCCGGACGCGCATTAACCCCTGATGATCTCTCCGGGCGCCGGTCGAAACTCCCAAAAATCCCGGCTGTCCGCCGTTCGGACGCCGACCGGCGCGTGCCGCCGGTCACCTGTACGGTTTGACCCGGGGCAAGGGGGCCCCGCGCGCCGCACCGCGCCGCAACCCCCGTGCGCCGGGGGTGGACGACACCGCACGTACTGGTCGGAGCCCGCCCCCTCGACGGGGCTCCGGGGAGGCAGGACAACACATGTCTGAGAAGGCCCGTATCGGCGTCACCGGTCTCGCCGTCATGGGGCGGAACCTGGCGCGGAACCTGGCCCGCCACGGTCACGCCGTCGCCGTGCACAACCGCACCTTCGCCAAGACCAAGGCGCTGGTGGAGGAGTTCGGCCACGAGGGCACCTTCGTGGCGGCGGAGACGGCGGAGGAGTTCGTCGCGTCCCTGGAGCGCCCGCGCCGCCTGGTGATCATGGTGAAGGCGGGCGCCCCGACGGACGCCGTGATCGAGGAGTTCGCCCCGCTGCTGGAGCCGGGCGACATGATCGTGGACGGCGGCAACGCGCACTTCGAGGACACCCGCCGCCGTGAGCAGGCGCTGCGTGAGAAGGGCATCCACTTCGTCGGAGCCGGCATCTCCGGCGGCGAGGAGGGCGCGCTCAACGGCCCGAGCATCATGCCGGGCGGTTCGAAGGAGTCCTACGAGGCCCTCGGCCCGCTGCTGGAGGACATCGCCGCCAAGGTGGACGGCGAGCCGTGCTGCAGCCACATCGGCGCGGACGGTGCCGGCCACTTCGTGAAGATGGTGCACAACGGCATCGAGTACGCCGACATGCAGCTCATCGCGGAGGCCTACGACCTGCTGCGCGGCGGCCTCGGCCTGGGCGCCGCGGAGATCTCCGAGGTGTTCCGGACCTGGAACGCCGGCCGGCTCGACTCGTACCTGATCGAGATCACCACCGAGGTGCTCGCGCACACCGACGCGGCCACCGGCAAGGCGTTCGTGGACGTCGTCCAGGACCGCGCGGAGCAGAAGGGCACCGGCCGCTGGACCGTGCAGACCGCCCTGGAGCTGGGCGTTCCGGTGACCGGCATCGCCGAGGCGGTCTTCGCCCGCTCGCTGTCCGGCAGCGCCGGGCTGCGCGAGGCGGCGGCCGGCCTGCCCGGGCCGACCGTCGCGAAGCTGGGCGAGGAGGAGGCCGCGGGCTTCGCGGACGCCATCGAGCAGGCGCTGTACGCCTCGAAGATCGTGGCCTACGCGCAGGGCTTCAACCAGATCCAGGCGGCGGCCACCGAGTACGGCTGGGACATCGACCTGGGCGCGGTGGCGGCGCTGTGGCGCGGCGGCTGCATCATCCGGGCGCGCTTCCTGAACCGCATCCGGGACGCCTTCGCGGCCAACCCGCAGCTGCCCACGCTGCTGACCGACGAGTACTTCCGCGAGGCCGTCGCCGGGGCGCAGGACGCCTGGCGCCGGGTGGTCGCCACGGCGGTGCGGCTCGGCGTGCCGACCCCGGGCTTCTCCAGCGCGCTGGCGTACTACGACGCGCTGCGGGCCGAGCGGCTGCCGGCCAGCCTCATCCAGGGCCAACGGGACTATTTCGGTGCCCACACCTACCGGCGGACCGACCGCGAGGGCTCGTTCCACACCCTGTGGAGCGGGGACCGCACCGAGGTCGAGGACTGATCCGCTCCTCCGGTTCTCACCCCGTAGGGCTCGTGCCGGGGCCCCACCGCCCGTGTGGCGGTGGGGCCCCGGCCCGTTCCGGCGCCGGTGGCCGGGCCCGGGCGGGGGTCAGGAGGCGGTCTCCTCGCTGCGGCGGTAGACCCGGGTGGCAGTGACCTCGCCGTGGACGGCGGGGTTGTCCGGCGCCCCGGGCAGGCCGGGGCGCAGGTGCTCCTCGACCGAGATGAACTTCTGCCCCATCCGCAGGTCGGCGTCGTTGCGCAGCCGGATGATCAGCGGGAACTCGGCCAGCGCCGTGGTGTCGAACAGGCCCGTGGTGTAGAGCAGCTGCACGCCGAGGGCGTCGGCGACGGCCCGTTGCAGCTCCAGCAGGTAGGTGGCGTTGGCCCGGCCGATGGGGTTGTCCAGGAAGAGCGTGCCGGCGTGCCGGTGGCGGGCCCGGCCGCGGTCGTTGCTGCGCAGCGCGGCCATGGTGCAGTACAGCGCGATGGCGGCGGTGAGCAGCTGCCCGCCGGAGAAGACGTCGCCCATCTGACCCACCGGCACCCGCTCGGCGCGCAGCACGGCGTCCGGCTTGAGGATCTCCACCGAGACGCCCTTGGGCTGGAGCGCCGCGGCGACGCCGCGCAGCAGCAGCGACATGCCGTCGCGGCGCAGGTCGGAGTTCTTGCGGACGGCGGTGCGGGTGACGTCGTCGATGACCTCGCCGAGGCGTTCGACCAGGGTGGCGTGGTCGGGGTCGTCGAAGCGGATGCGCAGGAACTCCTGCCCGGACCACTCCCCCAGTCCGTCGGGGAGCTGGGAGAGCCGCTGGGCGGAGCGCAGGGTGGCCAGGGAGGTCTCCACCAGGCCGCGCAGCCGGTCGACGATGCTGTCCCGGTTGCGTTCGAGCTGGGCGAGTTCGTCGGTGAGCACGCGCAGCCGGGGGGCGAAGGCGGCGGCCCAGGCGGCGGCGTGGTCGGGCAGGGCGGCCGCGGGCAGCTCGCGGATCTGCTGGCGGGCGGGGGTGCGGACCTGCTCGAAGCGGACCGAGTTGGCGTGCCGCACCAGGCGGTCGGAGCTCTCCCGCACGGTGGCCTCGGCCGTGGCGAGGTCGGCGGCGGCGGCGCGGAGGGCGCGGCGGGCCTCGACGCCGGCCGCGCGGGCCTCGGCCAGGGTTCCCTCGAAGGGTTCGGGGGCGCGCCCGGCGGCCTCGGCCTCCTCCTCGGGGTCGGCGGAGGGGAGCTGGTCGCGCAGTCCGGCGGCGAGTTCCTCGAAGGCGGCGGCGCTGGCCTCGGCGTCGGTGTGGGTGCGGACGAGTTCGGCGTGGCGGGCCCGGGCGGTCGCGACCTCCTCGGTGCGCTCGCCGAGTTCGGCGCCGGCGGCGCGCAGCAGGGCGCGGGCGTGCGGGACGTCGGTGGGGACGCGGTCGGCGGGCAGTTCGGTGTGGTGTTCGGCGCCGCCGGGCGGGGCGTGCCGTTCGGCCTCGCCGCGCAGCCGCCCGAGGGCCTCGGTGGCCTCGCTGACCCGGCTCTCCAGGGTCTGCACGAGGGCGTCGGCGCGGGCGGCGGCGGCCAGCCGGGAGGGGCCGTCGGCGCCGTCCGGGCCCTGGAGGAGTTCCTCGGCCCGGCGGCGCACCTTCTGGGTGAGGCGGGCGAGTTCGGCGGAGGCGGCGGACTCCTCGCTCTCGGCGCGGGCCTGTTCGGCGCGGAGGTCGGCGCCGACGCCGACCTTCTCGTAGAGGCGGGCGGCGGTGCGGTAGGCCTCGCGGAGGGCGGGCAGCGAGTCGGGGGTGGTGGGCTGCTCGGTGTCGGCGGTTTCGGCGGTGTCCTCGGTGTCGGCGGCCCCGGCGATCTCGGCGCGTTCGGCGCGCAGGGCGTGCGCGGTGCGGCGGGCGTCGTCGGCGGCGCGCTGGGCGGCCCGGCGGTCCTCGTCGGCGGCGCGGGCGCGGGCCCGGCACTCGGTGACGAGCTGTTCCTGCTGGGCGACCTCCTCGGCGAGTTCGCGGGTGCGGCGGGTCCAGGCGTGCCGTTCGCGGAGCCGGTGGGCGAGGCCGGCCAGGGCGTCGGCGCGGCGGCGGGCCTGCTGGGCGGCGTGCTCGCGGTCGGCGAGGACGCGGGCGGTGGCGGAGCGCTGTTCCTCGGCCTCGGCGAGCGCGGCGCGCACCGAGGCGGCGCGTTCCTCGGCCTCGGCGGCGGCGTCGACGCAGGCGTCGAGGTCGGAGCGGAGTTCGGCGAGCCGGCCGGCCGGGCAGCCGGAGCGCCAGGTGGCCAGCCGGCCGGCGAGGGCGCGGTCGGCGGCGAGGTCGGCGGCGCGGCGGCGGATGTCCTCCTCGCGGGCGGCGACGCGTTCGCGCAGGGCGTGCCGCTCGGCGTCGGCGGCGCGTTCGTCGTGCATGGCGGGGTTGGGCGGGACCAGGAAGGTCTGCTCCTCCAGTGCCAGCGTGCCGTCCGCGCCGTCCGCGCCGTGTGGGGCGCCAGTGGTGGCGGTGGCGCGGGGGCGGGGGGCGAGCAGGGCGGCGGCGGTGCCGACGGCGAGGGCGGAGCGGGGCAGCAGGGCGGCCGCGTCCAGGGCCTCGCGGGCGCGGCGCAGCGAGGCCGGGTCGGTGACGATGACGCCGTCGACCAGTTCGGGGTGGTCGGCGAGGACGCGGGCGTGGTCGGCGGGGTCGACGGACTGGGCGAGGTAGCGCCAGCCGGGCAGCGCCGGCACGCCGTGTTCGCCGAGGTACTCGACGGCGGCGAGGACGTCGGGGCCGGGCGGGAGCAGGCCGCCGTCGCCGAGGGCGGCGAGGATGCGGGAGTCGTCGGCGGCGGCGGTGCGCAGGTCGAACAGTCGGCGTTCGGCGGCGGCGAGGGCGTCGTCGAGCAGCTCGCGCAGGGCGTCGGCGGAGCGGTCGAGCAGGTCCGGGGTGAGGTGGGTGGGTTCGGCGTCGGCGGGGTGCGGGCCGTCCGGCCGGTTCTCGTCCGGCCGCTGGTCGTCCGCGGTGGGTGCCGGCTGGAGGTCCAGCAGGGCGGCGAGGCGTGGTTCGGCGGCGAGGGCGCGGGCGGTGCGCAGTTCGTCGTCGAGGGCGCGCTGGGCCGAGGCGGCGGCGTCGGCGGCGCGGGCGGCGGCGAGGTCGGCGCGGCCGAGGTCGGAGGTGAGTTCGCGGACCCGGGCGGCGGCGGTGTCGGCGGCGGCGCGGGCCTGCTCCCAGGCGGTGGTGGCGGCCTTCTCGTCCTCGGCGGCGCCGAGGGCGGCGCGGGCCGGGTCGGTGGAGGTGCCGTCGGCGCCGGGTTCGGGCTGCGGCAGCCAGCCGGCCTCGACGGCGGCGCGGGTCTCCTCCTCGACCTCGGCGAGGCGGGTGCGCAGGTGGTCGGCCTCGCTGCGGGCCTTCTGGGCGGCGGTGGCGGCGGTGGTGGCGTCGCGGTGGGCGGTGTCGGAGTCGTCCTGGAGGGCGGCGGCGCGCTGCTCCTCCTGTTCCGCGCGGGCCTCGGCCCGGTCGGCGGCGGCGCGCAGCGCGCGGACCAGGCGGGCGGCGGCCTGGTTGCGTGCGGCGAGGGCGGGGGCGGCGTCGCGTTCGGCCTCGCGGATGGCGGCGGCGACGCGTTCGCCGCGGTCGGCGGCGGCACGCTGGCGCAGCACGGTCTCGGTCGCCTGCCACGCCTGGTGCAGGGTGCGGGCGTCGGCGAGTTCGCGGCGGGCGGCGGCGGCCTCCTTCTCGCCGGCGGCGAGGCCGAGGGCGGCGTGCCGGTGGGCGAGTTCGGCGACGATCTCGGCGGCGGCGGCGCGGGCGGTCTCGGCGGCGGCGACGTCCTCGGCGGCGGTGCCGACCTGTTCGTCGAGGTCGGCGGCGCGGGCGCGTTCCACGGCGGCGCGGGCGGCGAGGGAGCGGGCCAGGCGGCGGGTGCGGCGTTCGGCGGCGCGGTGCGCCCCGCGGCGTTCGGCGCGGGTGGCGGTGGCGTCGACGATGGTGTTCAGCAGGTCGACGGAGCCGGCGGTGAAGTCGCGTTCGGCGGCGAGTTCGTCGCGGCGGCCGAGCTTGGCGGCGAAGCCGTGGACGAGGTCGGCGAGGCCGTCGGTGTCGCGGTTGTCGGTGACGGCGCGCAGCAGCAGGTCGGTGAAGTCCGCGTCGTTCTTGACCGCGAACAGGCCGGCGGCCTCGCCCTCGTCGGCGTTCATCTCGCGCTGGTAGCGGAAGAGTTCGGGGTCGAGGCCGAGTTCGCCGAGGTGCTCGTTCCAGCGTTCGTGGATCTCCTCCCAGTGCACGTCGAGGTGGGGGTAGGCCTTGCCGGCCTCGGTGAGGGCGTCGCGGAAGCCCTTCATGGTGCGGCGTCGGCCGCGGGCGGTGGAGGTGCCCTCGCGGGGGCGCTCGGTGGTGCCGCGGTCGGTGGTGAACTGGGCGACCGGCAGGGTGTCCAGGGTGAGGCCGGGGCCGGGGCGGAAGGAGTACCAGGCTTCGGCGAAGCGGCGCGGGTCGGAGGAGACCTGGTGGCCGCGCCACTCGCTGACCTTGCCCACCACGATGGGCTCGCCGGTGCGGGTGTGCTGCCACTCCAGGGCGACGTGGCCGCAGTCGTCGGCGAGCAGGAACTTGCGCAGCACTCCGGAGCTGGCGCCGCCGAGGGTGTTGCGGTGGCCGGGCAGCATGACCGAGAAGATGAGCTTGAGCAGTACGGACTTTCCGCCGCCGTTCTCCAGGAAGAGCACGCCGGCGGGGGCGGGGCGGCGCGGCGGGCCGGCCGCCTCGGGGGTGTCCTGGCCGGCGGGGCCGAACAGCTCGGCCTGGGTGGGCGCGGGCTCGGGTACCGGCGCGCCGACGCCGCGCAGGTCGAGCACGGTGTCGGCGTACCGCGCGCCGGCCGGGCCGATGGAGTAGAGGCGGATTCGGGAGAGCTCGTACATTCTCTTCTTCTGGATGTGGGCAGGCGCCGGGCGCCCCCGGCCGTGGCGGGGGCCCGGCCGGGGAGGGCGGGGGGCGGCGGGATCAGTAGGAGTGGAACGGCAGGCCGGCGTCCGGGGCCCAGTCCTCCTCGGGGTCGCCGGGGGCCAGGGTGGCCGTTCCGTCGCTGACCGGGACCACGCCGAGGTCGAGGAGTTCGGCCATGGCGGCGCTGCCGGCCATGTCGCGCACCTGGAGCTGGTAGCGGGCGGTGGTGCGGTAGGTGCCGCCGGCGTCGTCGGCGACCTTGTGCAGGAATCCGGCGTCGACGAGGAACGACACGGCCTTGCCGACGATGCCGATGGTGGAGCCGGCGAGGCGGCGGGCGTCCTTGGTGGCGCCGGTGGCGCTGCGCCTGGTGTAGACCCGCCAGGCGGCCTCCAGGCCGGGGGCGTCGCGTCCGGGGTCGGTGTTCTCGCCGTCGGCGGCGGCGCGTTCCTCCAGGCGGCGGCAGGCCTGGCGGACGAAGGCGTCGACGCCGTGCACGGTGATCCGGCCGACGTAGTCGTCGTCGGCGAGGTCCTCGGGCCGGGGGAAGGCGAGGGTGGCGACGGCCAGGTGGGCGAGGCCGTGCAGGAAGCGGTCGGTGGCCTCGGAGGCGGCGCGGCGGGAGTAGTCGCTCATCCGGACGGCGAAGACGGAGTCCTCGGCGGAGGCGAGTGCCATGCCGGCGCGCGGGGAGACCTCCAGGACGACCAGGCCGAGGCCGGCGGCGACGGCGTCGGCGAGCCGTCCGAAGGCGGGGTCGTCGCGGTGCCGGCGGACGAGTTCGGCGTACTCGGGGTCGCGGGCGGGCAGCAGCCGGGGCTGGAGGCCGAGGGCGACCAGCCGGGCGGCGTCGGAGACGTCGGCCGGGGTGGGGGTCGGCGCGGTGCTGGGCGGGGTGTCGGCGTCGGCCACGGGTCAGGCCACCTCCGTCGCTTCGGTGGCCGTCGCGGCCTCGTCGAGCAGGGCGGTTCCGACGATGAGGTCGGCGCCGCCGAACTCCACGTCGTCGAGGGGGGTGCCGTCGTCGACGGCGAACAGCAGCCGGCGTTCGCCCTGCCGCTGGGCGACGCCGACGCCGGGGCTGGCGGCGTGCACGGCGAGCAGCGCGACCAGGTGGGGCAGTTCGGGGTCGGTGCGGCGGGCCTCGGCGAGCAGGCCGGAGAGCCGGCGGGGCGCGTCGGGCGGCAGGTCGAGCAGGTGCAGGGCGTGCTCCAGCTGCTCCTCGCTGAAGCGGGCGTCGTCGGGGGTGGCGACGACGTCCGGCTCGGGCAGTTCGGCGCCGAGGTGGTCGCGTTCCAGCGGCGGGGTGAGCAGGGCGTCGACCAGGTCGGCGACGCGGACCGCGCCGGGGGTGCGCACGCCGGTGCCGCGGGCGAACCAGCGGTCGGTGACCCGGACGGCGCTGGCCAGCGGGAGGGGGAGCAGGGGGCTGAGGAGTTGTCCGTACAGGTCGATGCCGGCGCGGCTGGGCGGGGCGGCGAAGGCCTGGCGGTCCTGTTCGGCGCGGAAGAGCGGGCCGGCCTGGAGCAGGCGGCTCTGCAGCTGGGTGTGGCGGCGGATGCAGTCCTTGACGATGTCGACGAGGTCGGCGGCGCGGCGCTTGTGGTCGGGGTCGGTGGCCTCGTCGCGGGCGCGGCGGATGTTGGTGAGGATGGCGTTCTCGTGCCGGTAGCGGTCGGCGACGTGTTCCAGGGCCTCGTCGATGAGGTCGGGGACGGCGCGCAGCCAGTCGACGGCGCGGACGTTGCGGCGGGTGGCCTCCAGGGCGCGGCGGAGCGACTCGGCGTACTGGACGGTGCGGTAGCGGGCCTGTTCGGCGGCGAGCTGGGCGTCGGCGAGGCGGCCGCGGCGGATCAGCACCTCCAGTTTGACCTCGGCGGCGATCTGGGCGCTGGTGACGTCGGTGTCCAGGGCGCCGACCAGGACGTTGACGGCCTCGTCGGTGGCGCGCAGGTAGACCGCGCCGTCCCGGCCGGGGACCTCCTCCAGGAGCTTGAAGTCGTAGTCGCGGCGGACGTAGTCGCCGTCGGGGCCGAAGGTGCCGTAGACCATGCGGAAGCCGCGGTCGACGCTGCCGACGTTGATGAGGGACTCCATGACCCAGCGGGCGATGCGCTCGTGTTCGGCGGTGGGCCGGTCGGGGGCCTGGGCGGCGACGCGCGGCAGCAGCCGGTGGACTATCTCGTCGCGGTCGGCGCCGGTGTCGAAGTCCATGCTGAGGGTGACCAGGTCGATGGTGGCGAGCCCGAGTTCGGCCATGGCGTAGACGGTGCAGTCACCGGCCAGGTTGGCCTTGCGCGCGTCCAGGTCGTGCAGCGGCAGGGTGCAGGCCAGGGCCTTCAGGCGCCGGGCGAGGCCCTCGTCGGCCGCCGGCCCGCGGGCGGGGCCGCCGAGGGCCGCGCGCGGCGCCTGGGTGGGGGGAACGGGCGAGCTCATAACGCAGCAGCGTAACCATTCGGGCGGACGCTCCCGGCACGCCCGCCCGGCGGGTGGTCAGGCGCTGAGCCGCCCCAGGACGGCGGCGTGCACCTCGGCCTCCTCCATGGGGTCGGCGAGCAGCCGGCGGAGGCGTTCGAGTACGCCGGCCCGCCGGGTGGGGGCGTGCCGGGCGCCGAGTTCGCGGGTGGCCTCCTCGCAGTCCCACAGGCATTCGACGGCGGTGCCGGTGGCGAAGTCGGGGTCGGTGGCGGCGAGCGCCTCGGCGGCGCGTCCGCGCAGGTGGGAGCAGGTGGTCTCGCGGTAGACGTGGCGGAGCAGGGGGACGGCGCTGGTGACGGCGAGCCGGCCGGTGCCCTCCACGAGCCGGGCGAGGGTGGTGCCGCGGGCGTCGGGGTCGAGCAGGTGGTGCTGGAGGGCGTCGAGGAGGACGGCGGCGTCGGCTTCGGTGCCGTGGTCGGCGAGGAGGCAGGCGGCGGCGGTGCCGAGGGCGTCGCGGCGCTGGGCCCAGGCGCGGGCGCGGTCCAGGCTGGGTGCTCCGGGGAGGCGGCCGACGGCGTCCACGGCTGCGGTGGAGACGGTGCGGTCGGGGCAGGCGGCGGCCTGTTCGACGGCGTCGAGGACGGCGGGCAGCCGCTCGGGGAAGGCGCGTACGGCGGCGGCGAGGTGCAGCAGGGCGGCGGCGCGCGCGGCGGGTGGGGCGGTGGCAGCGGCGTCCAGCAGGGCGGGCAGGTCGGCGGTGGTGGCGACGGCGGTGAGCCGGCGGGCGGCGGCGGCCGCGCGGCGGTAGGGCTCGGCGGCCGGGGTGGCGGCCTGGTCGGGGTTGGCCGGGCGGGCGGCCCAGTGCAGCACCTCGGCGGTGGTGGCGCAGCCGGCCGGGCCCTCCGGGGAGAGCTGGCGCCGCCAGCGTTCGAAGGGGAGCTGTTCGACGGCGCGGCGGACGCGCTCGTCGTGGGTGGCCCACAGCCGCCAGGGGCCGCCCTCCCAGGAGCGGCGCACCGCCTCGGCGAGTTCCCGGTCGCCGTCGGGGCCGTCGGCGACGCGCTGGTGGACCGCGGGGAGCAGGGCGCGCAGGGCGTCCTCGTCGGCGCCGTCGGCGAGTTCGTCCAGCGCCCAGGTCCAGTTGGCTCCGCCGGCGACGTAGCGGCGCAGCAGGTCGGCGGCGTCCCGGCGGCCGTAGCGGGCGAGGTGTCCGAGCACGGACAGGGCCAGTCCGGTGCGTTCCTCGTGGGGTTCGGCGGAGTCGGCGGGGCAGAAGAGGTGGCCGGCGATCCCGTCGAGGCCGGCCTCCAGCTCGGTGTACAGGCGCGCGTAGTACAGGGAGCGGGATTCCAGGCGCCAGTCCGCCCGGGGGTCACGGCTCACGCAGCGGTCCAGTGCCGACAGCGCCTCGGCGCGGCCCGCGGCGAGGGCATGTACGGCACCGTCCCCGCGACCGCGTTGGAGCAGGCCGAGGAGGGTGTTGCCGGGGGCAACGTCGCGGGTGACGGCGTTCGACTCGTACATACAGGTCAGCATCCGTGGTGGTTTGGGCAGGGGCAACGGGATTTCCGCGGGCCCGCTCCCGACCGCCGGTGACGGGGGCCGAACTCGGTGGCGCGCCGGCCCGTGGCGGAAGGGTCCTGGTCGCCGGGGAGGGCGGGCAGGGGCGCGGGGACGCGCGGGCCGAAGTCTAGGGCCTGTACGGGCGGTGCCGCCCGTGCGGCGGAGGGTACGCCGGGGGTACGGGGGGTGGTCCGGTGGGTGTCGGACAGGTGTCGGAAAGGTGTCGAGAAAGCAGCGGTCGCGGGGCGGTGAGCCACCTCACGGGCTGGTCCGGCAAGATTGTGGGAACGCTTCACCTTCCGTGCTCAGGTATGCCAAAGTCGTGACGCCCTATCGTCGGACCCGCGGGAACCCCATTGCATGCGCATGCACAACCGGATCGGCCCGGTACGTCGGGCCTCGATTCCGTGGACTCGCTCATCTCCTCCACCACCGATCTGCTGCGCCAGGTGGAGTCGGTGCGCGGAGGTGTGTCCGGCGAGGAGACCACCGGCCCGTGGCAGGCGGCCCTGTACGACCTCGCCACGCAGTACCTGGCCGAGCTGCAGGACCACCTCGGCCGGTTGAGGGAGAGTCTGGTGCCGCCGGCGGACTCCGAGCGGCACCAGGGGCCGGCCCCCGAGGACCTGCTGGCGTTCCGTCGGGAGCGCTACCTGCGGGCGATGGAGGCCGAGGCGGCGATGCGGAGCGCGAACACCCGCGGTGACGACGGGGACGGCCGCGGCGGGCCCACCGCCATGTCGGCGCACGACTTCAACCTGCACACCCGCATGGCCACGGCCGAGTGGAACCTGCTGCACGACCGCATCTCGTGGTCGACGGAGCTGTACCGGATCTTCGGCCGGGAGGCCTCGGACGGCCCGCTGACGCTGGACCAGCTCCCCGCCTACCTGTATCCCGAGGACCAGCAGTCGGTCGCCGGGCTGATCACCAGCTCGCTGGTCGACGGCAAGCCGATCGACGGCGAGTTCCGCATCGTGCGGCCGGACGGTTCGGTGCGCACGGTGCACTGCGCGGGTGAGCCGGAGCTGAGCGACGACGGCACCGCGGTGGCGATGCGGGTCGCCTTCCAGGACATCACGGAGCTGCGCCGGGCGCAGAGCGATCTGCGGCAGGCGCGCCAGCACCTGGTGCACATGCGGGACCGCATCGAGGCCGAGCACCAGATGGCGGTGGAGCTGCAGCAGGCGGTGCTGCCGGCCTGGGGCAGCACCCTGCGGCTGGAGTCGCACGGCCGGCCGACGCTGGACCTGGCCACCCGTTACCTGCCGGCGGAGTCGCTGGCGAAGATCGGCGGCGACTGGTACGACGCGCTGCCGCTGCCGAACGGCACGGTCCTGCTGTCCCTGGGCGACATGGAGGGGCACGGCCTGCCGGCCGCCTCGGGCATGGCGATGATGCGCAACGCGCTGCGCGGCCTGGCGATCACCGGCGCCTCCCCGGCCCGGATGCTGACCTGGCTGAACCAGTTGCTGACCCAGGCGCGTTCGGAGACCACGGCGACGGCGGTGTGCGCCCTGTTCGACCAGGAGACCCGGGTGCTGACCTGGTCGCACGCCGGTCACCCGGCGCCGGTGCTGTACCGGGGCGGGGTGGCCCGGCGGCTGGAGTCGCCGGAGGGCGTGATGCTGGGGGCGACCGACTGCATCGACTACGGCGAGCAGAGCGAGCAGCTCGCCCCCGGCGACCTGTTGCTGCTGTACACCGACGGCCTGCTGGAGCGGCGCGGGGAGCTGCCGGAGCGGGCCGCCAGCGAGCGGCTGTTCGACCTGGCGCCGCGGATCTCCGCCGCGCCGGACGCCGGGGCCTGTGTGGAGCTGGTGTTCGGGGAGCTGGACGAGACCGAGTACGAGGACGACGTCTGCGTGCTGGCCGTCCGGGTGCTGTAGGGCTGTCGGGGGCGTGGGCCGTAGGGCTGTCGGGCCGCGGCCCGGACGCGGGGGTGGTTCCGGGGGGCGCGCGGCGGGGGCGGTGCGCGGGGGGCGGGCGCCGCGGGGGCGGTGACCGTGCTGGATTCGGGGGTTGGTTCGCGAGGAGCGGGCGGGGTCCCCCTCCGAGCCGTCGGCCTCCCGGAGGGGGAACTCCCTTGGACCTGCCCGGCTTCCGCCTGCCGCCGGGCCGGTGCCCCGTCAGGCCCGGGCCGCCACCAGGGTGTGGCCGGTGGCGGCCCGGCACTCGGTCTGCATCCGCTCGCGCAACTCGGCCACCTGCGGGGCGTTGCCGAAGCGGGAGGTCAGCCGGTACATCTGGCGCAGCCGGTCCCAGGTGCGGCGCGAGGAGACCTGCGCGGTGGTGTTGAGCGCCATGGTGGCGTAGCGGCCGGCCTGCTCCGGGTCGTCGGACAGGAAGCAGGCCGAGGCCAGCGAGATGTAGTCCATCACCTGGGAGCGTTCCTTGCCGCCGGCGCGCAGCCGGATCGCGACCTCGGCGTGCCGGATGGCCTCGGCGGTGGCCTGCCGGGCGTGCGCCGGGTCCGTCTCGGCCAGCGTGCGGTAGGCCAGGGCCTCCATGCCGTGCAGGTCGGCCTCGTCGAAGAACTGCATCCAGTTGGGGCGTTCGGTGCCTCGGTCGGTGGCGACGAACAGCTCCTCCGCCTGACCGAGGGTGCGTCTGCACGCCTGGTAATGGCCGAGTGATGCCTGCGCCCACGCCTCGATGGTGTGCAGCATGGCCTTGGTCTCCGGGGTGGCCTGCTCACCGCTGCCCTCCTGGGCGAGCCGCACCAGGTCGATCGCCTCGTCGCCCCGCCCGAGGTGGATCATCTGGCGGGCCGCGCGGGAGAGCGCCTCGCCGGCGCGCGGGCGATCGCCCGCCTCGTGCGCGGCGTGCACCGCGATGACGAAGTAGCGCTGGGCGGTCGGCTCCATGCCGACGTCGTGGGACATCCAGCCGGCCAGCACGGCCAGGTTGGCGGCCACGCCCCACAGCCGCCGCTCCAGGTGCTCCGGGTGCCGGTAGGCGAGCATGCCGCCGACCTCGTTCAACTGCCCGATGACCGCCTTGCGTTGCAGGCCGCCGCCGCGGGAGGCGTCCCAGGCCCGGAACACCTCCACGGAGTTCTCCAGGGCGGCGACCTCGTCGCTCCCGACGGGGCCGGCCTCGTAGCGGTCGGCGGAGACGAAGCCACCGGGGTCGGGTACGTACTCGCCCGGGCCGGCGGTGCGGGCGGACGGGAGGAAGCCCGAGGCGTGGGCGGTGCCGCCCAGCAGCCAGCCGGCGACCCCGTCGGTGATGGCGGATCCGGTCAGGAGGGTGGCGGCGCTGGCGCCCATCAAGCCGCGTCGGTTCAGCATGAGATCCATTCCCGTGAATTCGGTGAGGATCGCGGCCGTGCGCTCGGGGGCCCAGGGGAGACGCGGGTTCGCCGTGGCGCGCCCGCTCGTGGACCGGCGCCGACCGAGGCCGAGATCCTCGGCGGTGACGACACGGCCGAGGCGCTCGGTGAACAGGGCGGCCAGCACCCGTGGCACGGGATCGCGCGGGCGCTCGCCCCGCTCGATCCAGCGCCGGACCCGCGAGGTGTCCGTGGCCAGCTGCGGGTGGCCGGCGGCCGCGGCCTGGCGGTTCACCAGGCGCGCCAGTTCACCCTTGGTCCAGCCGGTCAGCGCGAACAGGTCGGCGAATTGGGTGTTGGGTTCCCTGCTCATCTCAAGCCCCCAGGTTCCTCGGCACGACCGAGGCTAACGGTCAGTCACCGCGGTGGCGAGGATTCGCCAGGGTTCGCCAGGCTTCGCCACATGGACTACCACCCCCGCGCGGGTGTGGCGTAGGAGTGAGCCGGTGACGGCTCCGCCGGGGCCGTCGTGCGTTCCCCAGGTGCACGGCGTCCCCGGTCCCACGGCGCTCCGCTCCCGACCGCGGTCGGGGCCGGACGGGCCGGCGGGCACGCCGCGACGCGTGTGCCGGCCGGTGCGGCGTAACGGCGCGCCGGACCGACGTCAGAGAAAGGTTGCGGACGACCCCGCATGCACCCTTCCGCGTTCTCCTCCCCCGCCGCGATCTCGGCCAGGACGACCCCCACCCCCTCCGCCCTCACCGCGCCCGGCGCCCTGCGGAGCCGAACCGGGCCCGGCCAGCGCGGCCCGGCCGGCGGCGCGCTGGCCGGCCTGCCGGCCGGCGCGCCGGCGGACGCGTCGCCCGGCCCCTATCCGGGCCCGCTGCGGCGGGGCCTGGTGCCGCCCGGGCGGTACCCGTCCCATCCCGGCGCCGGCCACCTGGGTCATCCGGGGCGGCCCAGATCCCCGCTGCCGGACCTGCCCGAGTTGCGGGCGGCCGTCGCCGCCGCGACCCGGATATGCCCGGACTTCGTGCCCGGTCAGCTGCTGCGCCGGGGCGTCGACAGCGTGGTGGTCGCGGGCACGGCGGGCCGGCTGCCGGTGGTGGTCAAGGCGCTGACCCGGCGCACCGAGGCGTCGGTGCGCCGGTTCGGGCGGGAGGTAGCGGCGCACCGGGCGTTCGTCCGGCAGCGGCCGCCGGTGCGCACGCCGCGGCTGGTGGCTGCGGATCCGGAGCGCGGGCTGCTGGTCACCGAGCGGGTGCCCGGCCGGCCGCTGGCGGTGGAGCGGCAGCCGCGGCTGTGTCCTCCGGCGGCCGAGCTGCGGGCGGCGGTGACCGCCTGTTCGGCGCTGAACCTGTGGCGTCCGGCGCGGGAGACCTTCCCCGCGCTGCTGGACTACCCGGCCCGGATCCGGCGGGAGCACGGCCTGGGCCTGCTCACCGACCGGGACGCCGGCGACCTGGCGCAGCTGATGCACGGTCTGGAGCGGATGCCCCGGCAGTTCTGCCACGGCGAGGCGCTGCCGCAGAACGTGGTGGTGGGGCCGTCCGGGGTGACCTTCGTGGACTGGCACGCGGCCGGCTGGTACCTGCCGGGCTACGACCTGGCGATGCTGTGGACGGCCGTGCCGGACGACCTGATGTCGCGTCGCCGGATCAGCCACCAGGTGCAGAGCTACGGCACGCCGAGCCGGGACGCCTTCCTGGTGAACCTGCTGCTGGTGCTGACCGGGGAGGTGCGGCGGGTGGAGACGGACTCGCCGGACGAGCGCCAGCGGGTGCTGCTGCGCCGGCTGCACGACGACCTGAAGACCGCACGCCGTGCCGTGCGGGCGGCCGTCGGGACGCGCTGAGCGTTCCCGGCGCCGATCATCCGGCCTCTCCGACGGGGAAGGGGGCGGGCGTCGCCGTCTGGCGCCCGCCCCGGCCGGACCCGCCCGCCCGCGGCGCGGGGGGCGTCACACCCGCTGGAACATCTCCGCGGGCAGCGGCTTCAGCAGCCGGTAGAGGTCCTCGGTGATCGGGCGGTCCCAGGTGACGATGGTGACCTGGACGTCGTCGCTGCGGTCGAACTGGGAGCAGGCGAGCCGGCCCTCGGAGAGCTTGACCCGGCGCACGATCAGCAGGTCGTCACCGAGCATCACCGGCACGTCCTCGCGGGAGACCTCCTCCACCGGCTCGTCGTTCTCCAGCGCGGCCATCATCTGGGAGACCTCGAACGGCACGCCCTCGGTCTCGCGGGCCGGCGAGCCCGCGGGGAGGTTGCCGATGAACATGGCCGGGCCGCGCCCGCCGAAGAGGTCGTAGCGCAGGAAGATGCCCTGGCAGCTGCCGTCCGGGCCGGCCAGCAGCACGGCGCCGAAGTTGCCCGGCCAGTCGCCCGGATCCACGGCGAGGACGTCGAAGTCGGGCCCGGACGGGGCGTCGGTGGTGCGGCGGCGCAGGAATCCCATGCGTGCATGGTACTGCCGTGACACCCGTCACTCGCTCCACCCCCGAGGCGGTCCCGGAGGGCCCGGAAGGGGGCCCGGGCCGGCGGAGAACGGGCCCGTCGCAGGGCCCGTTCGCCGTTGGGGCGGGGCGGTCCGCCGGGGCACGGGCGGCTCGCCCGGTCAGTCGATGTCGAACTCGCCGTCGCGGGCGCCGAGGACGAAGGCGTCCCACTCGGACTGGGTGAAGATGAGCGCCGGGCCGTCCGGGTCCCGGCCGTTGCGCATGGCGATGTAGCCCTGGACGAAGGCGATCTGCACGTCGCCGTTGCCCTCGTCGCTGGAGAGCCACTCGGCGCCGGTGAGGTCCAGCTTCGGCTTCTTGCCGGTCACCGGGTCCGGTTGCGGCGGCTGCTCGGTGGTCTCGGACATCGGTCGGTTCCCTTTCACTCGCGGTCCGGCCAGCCCTCGGCCGGCGTGGTGCGGGGCGCCCGTGCCGACGGCGCCGCCCCCCGGACGCCCGGCGGGTGGTCCGCCCTCCCGGCGCCCCCCGGGGACGACTCTACGTGGTCGCACCGTGGCACGGCGGGCCCCGTGAGGAAGTCACCGCCCGGTGATCGCCGATCAGGGCCTTTCCGGGCAACGCCCCGCGGCGGTTGGTCGCCGGGGGCGCCGCCGACGGCTCCGGGTGGGCCCCGGTTCCACCGGGCGGGCCGCGTTCCACCGGGCGTCTTTCGGCGTGGCAGACGTTTCGCCGGGCGCCTTCCGGTGGGAGAGTGGGCTGCGCGGACACGGGGCGGTGGACGGAGGCGGCGGATGGACGCGAGCGACGACACCGGGGCGACGGCGCCGGGCGCGGGGACGCCCGAACCGCCGGCGCCGCGGCGCACCAAGAAGCTGGTCAACGCCCCGGACGAGGTGGTGGCCGACGCGCTGCGCGGGCTGGCCGCGGCCCATCCCCGGCTGCGCGTCGACCCGCGGGCCCGCCTGGTGGTGCGTACCGACGCGCCGGTGGCGGGGAAGGTGGGGCTGGTCTCCGGCGGCGGCACCGGCCACGAGCCGCTGCACTCGGGGTTCGTGGGCCCGGGCATGCTGGACGCCGCGTGCCCCGGAGCGGTCTTCACGTCGCCGGTGCCGCACCAGATGGTGGAGGCCACCCGCGCGGTGGACGGCGGCGCCGGGGTGCTGCACGTGGTCAAGAACTACACCGGGGACGTCCTCAACTTCCGGATGGCGGCCGAGCTCGCCGAGGAGGAGGGCCTGTCGGTGCGCCAGGTGGTGGTGGACGACGACGTGGCGGTGTCCGACAGCACCTTCACCGCCGGCCGGCGCGGCACCGGGGCGACGCTCTTCGTGGAGAAGATCGCCGGGGCCCTGGCCGAGCGGCGCGCCCCGCTGGACGCGGTGGCGGACGTCGCCCGGCGGGTGAACGACGCCTCCCGGAGTTTCGGGGTGGCCCTGACCGCCTGCACCACCCCGGAGCGCGGCGTGCCGACGTTCGAGCTGGGCCCGGACGAGATCGAGGTGGGCGTGGGCATCCACGGCGAGCCCGGGCGGGAGCGCCGGGCGCTGGCGCCGGCCCGCGAGCTGGTGGAGACGGCGGTGGAGGCCGTCCTCGCCGAGCTGCCCGACCCGGTCGACGGGCCGGTGATGGCCCTGCTGAACGGGATGGGCGGCACGCCGCTGCTGGAGCTGTACGTGGCCTACGGGGACCTGGTGGAGGCGCTGGAACTGCGCGGGGTGCCGGTGGTCCGCTCGCTGGTGGGCAACTACGTGACCAGTCTGGACATGGCGGGCTTCTCGGTCACCCTGTGCCGGGCCGACGAGGAGATGCTGCGTCTGTGGGACGCCCCGGTGGAGACGGCCGCGCTGCGCTGGGGGCGGTAGGACCGGGCGGCCGCCGCGGCCGCCGTACGACGCGGAGCGAGGAGAGGGAGGCGGCGAGGGTGGTGGAGGCAGGCGGGAGCCCGGTGCCGGCCGGTGACGCCGGCCCGGTGCTGGACGCGGAGCTGTTCCGGCGCTGGCTGGTGGCGGCGGCCGAGGCGGTGTCCCGGGAGGCGAAGGCGTTGACCGACCTCGACGCCGCGATAGGCGACGCGGACCACGGGGCCAACCTGGACCGTGGGTACGCCGCGGTGCGCGCCCGGCTCACCGACGGCTCCGCGCCGGCGCCGGCCACGCCCGGGGAGGTCCTGGTCACGGCCGGGCGTCAGCTGGTGGCCACGGTGGGCGGCGCCTCCGGGCCGCTGCTCGGCACCGCGCTGCGGCGGGCGGGCCGGGCGCTGGGGGACGCCGAGCGGGTGGACGGCGCGCGGCTCGGTGAGGCGCTGCGCGCCGCGACCACCGGGGTGCGGGAGATGGGCGGCGCGGCGCCGGGGGACAAGACGATGGTCGACGCGCTGCAGCCGGCCGCGGACGCCTACGACGAGGAGTTCGCCCGGAGCTCCTCGTTGCTGGCGGCGGTGCGGGCGGCGGCGACGGCGGCCCGGCGCGGCGCGGAGGCGACGGGGCCGCTGCGGGCCCGCAAGGGGCGCGCCAGCTACCTGGGCGAGCGCAGCGCCGGCCATCTGGATCCGGGGGCGGTGTCGGTGGCGCTGCTGGTGGAGGCGTTGGCGGCGGTGTGCGAGCGCGCGGCCGGGAGGGTGTGAGGTGGCCGGGACGGCCGGCGGCGGGCCCGCGCCGCGGGTGGGCGTGGTCCTGGTCTCGCACAGCGCGGCGGTGGCCGAGGCGGTGGGCCGGCTGGCGGCGGGCATGGTGAGCGGGGCGGAGCGCGTTCCGCTGGCCGCCGCCGGCGGGGACCCCCGTGGCGGGTTGGGGACGGACGCGGCGGCCATCGCCGGGGCGATCGGCGCGGTGGCCCGGCGGGTCCTCGGGGAGCCGGCGGGCGGGGAGCCGGCGGGCGGGGAGCCGGCGGGCGGCGGCGTGGCGGTCCTGGCGGACCTCGGCAGTTCGGTGCTGACGGTGCGGCTGCTGCTGGAGGAGCCGGAGGAGCTGCCGCTGCCCGCGGGTCTGCCGGCGGGCGCCATCCGCCTGGTGGACGCGCCGTTCCTGGAGGGGGCGGTGGCCGCGGTGGTCACGGCGGCCACCGGGGCGGAGCTGCGGGCGGTGGTGGAGGCGGCGGAGGAGGCCCGCGCCTACCGGAAGAAGTGACCACCGGCCGGGCCGCGGCGTCGCTAGTGTGGGTCACGGGCGTGGCTCTTCGGGGCGGGGAGGGTGGCGAACGTGCGCGTGGTGGTCACCGGCGGTGCCGGTTTCATCGGGTCCAACCTGGTCGCGGAGTTGTCCGGCCGCCCAGAGGTGACCGAGGTGCGGGTGGTCGACGACCTGTCGACCGGCAGCAGGGCCAACCTGGCCGGCCTGGGGGCCACCTTCTTCGAGGGCTCGGTGTGCGACCCGGCGCTGCTGGACACCGCCCTCGCGGGGGCGGACGCGGTGGTGCACCTGGCGGCCCTGCCGTCGGTGCCGCGCTCGGTGGCGGATCCGCTGGCGAGCCACCACGCCAACGCCACCGGCACCCTCCAGGTGCTGCTGGCGGCGCGTCGGGCCGGCCACCTGCCGGTGGTGGCCGCCTCGTCGTCCTCGGTGTACGGGGCCAATCCCACGCTGCCCAAGCACGAAGGGCTGCGGACGGCGCCGCTCAGCCCGTACGCGGTGAGCAAGCAGGCCACCGAGTCGTATCTGACGGCGTTCGCGCGCTGCTACGGCCTGCCGGTGCTGCCGTTCCGCTTCTTCAACGTCTTCGGGCCCGGGCAGCCGGCCGGGCACGCCTACGCGGCGGTGGTCCCGACGTTCGTCGACGCCGCGCTGGCCGGCCGGCCGCTGCGGCTGCACGGCGACGGCCTGCAGACCCGCGACTTCACCTACGTGGGGACGGTGCGGGCGGTGCTGGCGGAGGCCGTGCTGCGCGGGGTCAGCTCGGCGGAGCCGGTGAACCTGGCGTTCGGCACCCGGACGTCGCTGCGCGCGCTGGTCGCCGAGCTGGAGGCGGTGCTCGGCCGGTCCCTGCGGGTGGAGCACACGGACCCGCGGCCGGGGGACGTGCGGGACTCGCAGGCGGACAACGCGCGGCTGCGCGGCCTCTTCCCGGACGTCGTGCCGACGCCGCTGCGGGAGGGCCTGGAGCGCACCGTGGAGTGGTTCCGCTCGCGGTGACCGGCACCGGGGCGGCGCGGACGGGGGGCGGCGCGGGGTCAGCCCTCGTCCGCCCCGGGGCGGAGCGGGCGGGCGGGGTTGCCGACGACCACCGCGCCGGCCGGCACGTCCCGGGTGACCACGGCCCCGGCGCCCACGAAGGCGCCCGGTCCGACGGCGCGGCCCTGCAGGACGACGGCGTTGCTGCCGACGGTGGCGCCCTCGCCGAGCCGCACGCCGCCGGAGACGTTGGCCCCGGGGTAAACGGTGGCGCGGTCGGCCAGTCGGGCGTCGTGCCCCACGGTGGCGTTGTAGTGGATCTGGCAGTGCCGGCCGAGGACGACGTCGCTGGAGACGTAGGCCCCGCCGAGCACGATGGCGCCCGCGCCGAGGGTGGTCTCCGGGGCGACCACGGCCCTGGGGTGGACCAGCACGACGGGGCGCAGGCCGGCGGTGTCGAGCAGTTCGGCCAGCCGGGCGCGGACGACCGGGTCGGCGATGCCGACGACGTATCCGGCCGGTCCGGAGACCTGGTCGGGCGGCAGCACGGGGACGCCGCGCACGGTCTGGGCGGGCTGGGCGGCGTCGTCGAGGAAGGCGGTGACCTCGCCGCCGAGGGCGGTCACGGTGTCGAGGGTCTCCCGGCCGACCCCGCCGGCGCCGGCGACGTAGAGCGGAGGTGTCACGTTGGCATCGAACATGGACCAATCCTTACCGGCCGGGGGTGACGTCGTGGAGATCTCGGGGATCGATGGTGCGGCGTCCGGGCCGCCGGCCGGCGCCGGGCGGCCGCCCGGCGTGGGGCGCCGGGGCCGGTACCGGCGTCGGGGCGTGCTGGACCTGCTGGGCGCGGGCCTGGCGACCGCCGCCGCGGCGTGGACGCTGGTGACCGCCGCGGCGCGGCCGGGCGCGGCGCCGGTGCCCGCGCTGCTCGTTCTGGCCGCGGCCGCGCTCGGGGTGTGCGCCGGGCGGCTGTGGGCGCGGCGCGCCCCGGAGCGGGTGTTCGGGGTGCCGGCGGCGCTGGTGGCGGCGGTGACGGTGCTGGCGCCCGGCGGGCTGTCCGGCGGTCCGCACGTGCCGCCGCTGTGGTACGGCAACGCCAACGGGGCCCTGCTGGCGGTGGCGGTGGGCATGGCGTGCTGCGCGGCCTGGCGGGCGCCGGGTCCGCGCCGGCACCGGGGCTGGCTGCTGCTGGCGGCGGGGTTGACCGGGATCGCCTTCGTGACCCGCTCGTCGGCCGGTTTCACGCTGTGCCTGCTGGTGCTGTCGGGTTCGCTGCTGCTGGCGGGCGTGCGCGGGCGGCGGGGCGCGCGGACGGTGCTGGGCGTGCTGGCCGTGCTGCCGGTGCTGGCGGTGGCGTTCACCACGGCGCTGGCCGGCGACAAGACCGGGCACGCGGCCTCGGACGCGCTGCGGGCCCGGCTGACGGACGTGCGGACGACGCTGTGGGCCGAGGCGCTGGACATGGCGGGCGCCGAGCCGGTGTTCGGCGTCGGCCCGGGGAGGTTCGCCGCGCACAGCGCGCTGGCCCGCGCCGACCCCGACCTGCTGCACGCCCACTCCGGACCGCTGGAGCGGGCGGCGGAGCAGGGCCTGCCGGGCCTGGCGCTGCTCGGGGCGCTGTTCGGGTGGGGGCTGCTGGCGCTGTACCGCGGCGGGGGACCGTCCCGCGGCCCAGCTCCCTACCGCGGCGCAGCGCCGTCCCTGCCCGGGCCGGCGGTCGCCGCGCCCTGGGGGCCGGTGGCGGTCACCGGCGCGCTGGCCCTGACCGCGGTGGCGGTGCACTCCTCGATCGACTACATCCTGGACTTCCCGGTGCTGCTGTTCTTCCTGGGGCTGCTGGTGGGTGCCGCCTCCGTCCGCCCCGCCGCCGGGGGCCGCGGCGGGGCGCCGGACGGACCGTGAGCGCCGCCGCTCAGGCCGCCCGTGGCTCGGTGGGCTCCGGGGCGGGGCGCCCGCGGGCGGCCTCGTGCGCTCCGGGAGCGACCGGAGCGCTGGGAGCGACGGTGGCTGCGGGGGTGGTCCGGTCCGTGCCGGGAATGGGGAAGCCGGGGTTGACGCCGCCGGCGCCGGTGATGCCGACCGGGCGCAGCAGCACCCCGACGGTGCGCAGCATGATGCGCAGGTCGAGCCGGAGTGAGCGGTCGCGCACGTACTCCAGGTCCAGTTCGATCCGTTCCGGCCAGCTCAGCGCGTTGCGTCCGCGTATCTGCGCCCAGCCGGTCAGCCCCGGGCGGACCAGCAGCCGGCCGCGCTGCCGGGGCGTGTAGTGCATGACCTGCTCGGGCAGGGTGGGGCGGGGTCCCACGATGGCCATCTCACCGCGGAGCACGTTCCACAGCTGCGGCAGCTCGTCGATGCTGCTGGCGCGCAGCAGCCGGCCGAGCGGGGTGAGCCGGTCCGCGTCCGACTCGCCGGGGTGGCGCGCATCGCGCATGGTGCGGAACTTGTGGATGCGGAAGGTGCGTCCGTAGCGGCCCACGCGGGTCTGGTGGAAGACCACCGGCCCGCCCATGGTGATCCGGACCAGCAGGGCGACGGCGACGATCAGCGGCGCGAGCGCGATTCCGGCCAGCGCCGCCACCACGATGTCTCCCCCTCGGCGCATGGTGCTCTCCCCTCCTCGGCGTGGTCTCGCCGCGAGTGGTGCGGCGGTCCGTCAGATCAATGTCATGATCATGATTCTTATGGGGCAGTCGTCGGCGCCGGTGGTGCGGCCCGGCCGCCGTCCGCGGGCCGGCTCGCGGTCAGCCCGTCCAGCCCAGCCCGCGACGGCGGGCCACGGCCGCGTAGGTGTCCAGGGACAGCCGGGCGACCCGACGCTGGTCGAACTCCCGGGCCGCCCGCTCGCGGGCCGCCCGGCCGAGCCGGGCCCGCAGCTCCGGGCGGCGCAGCAGCCGGTCCACCGCCCCGGCCAGCCGCTCGGCGTCGCCGGGCGGGGTCAGCAGCAGCTCCCGCTCGTGCCGGCCGATCTCCCGGCAGCCGCGGATGTCGCTCAGCACCATCGGCAGGCCGCAGGCGGCCGCCTCCATCGCCGAGCGGGAGAACCCCTCGCGGTGCGAGGGCAGCACGAAGACGTCCAGGGCGGAGTAGAACGCCGGCATGTCCCGCCACTCCCCCAGCCAGCGCACCGGCCCCGCCGCGCCGGCCGCCGGCACGGCGTCGGGCTTGTCCGGGTCCTCCGGGCCGGCCCAGACGAAGTGCACCGCGGGCCCCGCCCCCTCCCCCGGCCCGCCCCGCCGGTCCCCCGCCAGCCGGGCGGCCGCCGCGACGTACTCCGGCACCCCCTTCTCCGCCACCCGCCGGCCCACCCCGCCCACCAGCAGCTCGCCGTCCCGCACGCCCAGGCGGGCCCGGACGGCGCGGCGCGCCGCCGGATCCGGGCGGAAGCGGTCGAGGTCGACGCCGTTGCCGGCCACCCGCGAGCGGGCGCGGGGCACCGCCCAGGCCAACCGCTCCCGGTCCGCGCCGTTCTGGTACAGCTCGGCGTGCGAGACCCGCCCGGCCAGCGTCTCGGCGCCGAGCACCAGGCCCCGGCGCGCCGCGCCGTCGCCGGGGCGCAGCCAGAGCCCGTGGCAGGTGTTCACCACCACCGGGACGCCGGCGGCGCGCCCCAGCAGCCGGCCCAGCACCCCGGTCTTGGGGTTGTGGGTGTGCAGCACGTCGAGCCGGAGCCGGCGCAGCGCGGCGAGCAGCTCGGCCGCGGCGGCGGCGTCGGCCGCCGGGTCCCAGGCCCGGGTCAGCCGGCGCAGCGGCACGTGCGTCACCCCGCGCTCCTCGATCAGCGGCACGTAGCGGCCGGGGGCGCTGAGCCCGTACACCTCCAGGCCGCTGGCCACGTCCACGGACAGCTCGGTGCCCAGCAGCAGGTGCAGGCTCATGTCGACGGTGGTCAGGTGGGCGACGCGGAGCCTCCGGCCGCCGGGGCCGCGCAGCCGCCGGGTGCCGTCGCCGTGCGGCACCCCGCCCGGTGCCCGCGCCGTCGTGGTGGCCGGTTCAGGCACGGGCGCCCACCGCCTTGGCGGTGCGCACGATGCCGGCGTAGAGCCGCTCCGGCAGCAGGCCGCCGGCCAGCTTGGCGCGGAAGAAGTCCAGCGGGTCGGTGCGCCGCACCGGGACCCGGTGCAGCCGCATCGGATCGCCGCCGGGCCGGTTGCGTCCGACCGCGCCGGTGGCGGCGGTGCGGTACCGGGCCCGCAGCGCCGCCTCCATCCGGGGCACCGGAACGCCCCAGGTGTAGGCGAAGTGCCGGGTGCGCACGCCGAGGTGCCGGTGGATCAGCTCGTCGCAGGCGTCCAGTTCGGTGCTGGTGAGCAGTTCCGGGCGGGGGTGGCTGAGCGTGTGGTTGGCCACCTCGCACAGGCCGCTGCCGACCATCTCGGCCAGCTGTTCCCAGGTCAGGGCGGGTGCGGCGGTGGCGGTGGCGGTGGAGCCGGGCCAGCTCATGGTGGTGCCCACCCGGCCGGCGGTGAGGTAGACGGTGAACGGCAGGCCGCGTTCCCGCAGGCGCGGCCAGGCGTGCCGGTAGAGGTCGGCGAAGCCGTCGTCGAAGGTGATCACGGTGGAGCCGGTGGGGTCGCCGCGCCGCAGGCGGTCCACGGCGGCGTCCAGGCCGACCACCCCGCCGGGTCCGGTGCCGAGCGCCGCCAGCACGTCGAGCTGGGCGGTGAAGTCGGCGACGGTGACGTCGAGTTCGTCGGGGCTGTCGCCGCCGACGCGGTGGTAGATGAGCACGGTGGCCCCGCTCGGCGCGCCGGAGCGGGCACGGGGCATTCGGGCCAGACCGCGTTTGACGCCGGCCCGCAGGGCGTCGCTGGGCCGGGCTGTGGCTGCCATGACTCTCGCGCCCCCTCTCGGGGAGCGGGGACGGCCCGGGCTGCTGTCTCACCCAGCGCCACGCTCCCTCACGCACTGACGTCGCTGACTGTACGGGTACGCGCCAACACAATGGGCTGGTTTTGTGAAGAAACCACGGAGATAGGGGGATGAACCTCCGATGGAGTTGACATCGACGCACTTTTCACCCCGCGCAACCGGCACACGTGCCCCCGTGCGCCTCCCACGCGCCCGACAACCCTTTGCCGTGATGACGATCCACCGACCAGGCAGTGACGACGCTGTTACTGTGAGCTGAGCGACTTGGGAGGGGGTTGAGCCGTCTTGCAACCCGTCACGTTCAGCGGGCGGCGCCGCCAGATCGACGCCGTACTGCGCCGCTCACCGGCGCAGGCGCTCTTCCGGGCCCGCGCCGCCCACCGCCTGGCCGTGCTCGCCTACCACGAGATCCACGACAGCCGTCGCTTCGGCGCCCAGCTCGACCGCCTGTTGCGGGTGGCCAACCCGGTCTCCCTGGAGGAGGTGACCGAGGCGGTGGTGGCGCAGCGCCCGCTGCCGCCGCACAGCGTGCTGATCACCCTGGACGACGGCGACCGCTCGGTGCTCGACCGGGCGCTGCCGGCCCTGGCGGCGCGCGGCATCCCGGCGGTCGCCTTCGTGATCCCCGGGCTGCTCGGCGGTGACACGCCGTTCTGGTGGAACGACGTGGCCCACTCGTTGGCCCACGGCGGCACGGCCCGCGGCGTCACCGAGACCGATCCGCACCGAGTCCTCGGGCTGCTGAAGACGCTGCCGGACGCGGACCGGCGGCGGATCGTCGAGGAGCTGCGGGTCACCAGCGACGCGCCGCCGCTGCGTCAGCGGCAGCTGACCGCCGAGGACCTGGCCACGCTCCAGGCCGGCGGCGTGGCCATCGGCAACCACACGCTGAGCCACCCCTGCCTGGACGCCTGCGACGCGGAGACCGTCCGGCGGGAGATCGTGGAGGCCGACCGCCTCCTGGAGCGGGCCCTGGGCCGGCCGGTGCGCACCTTCGCCTACCCCAACGGCAACTTCGACGAGCGGGCCGAGCGGGTGCTGCGGCAGCTCGGCTACCACACGGCCTTCCTCTTCGACCACCGCCTGGTGCCCGCCCGGATCCCCGACCCGCTGCGGATCAGCCGGCTGCGGGTCGGCCTGGCGATGACCGACGACCGCTTCGACACCGTGGTCTCCGGCCTGCATCCGGCGGTACACCGGCTGCGCGGCGGGACCTGAGTGACGTCCGACACGGAGACCGGCGTGGCGAAGGAAGACGGAAACGGCACGGGCCCGACGGACCTCCCGCTGCCCGGCGCGGCCGCGGAGGAGCGCGGACCGAACCGCGCGGTGCTGCCGGGGGGCGTCCACGGCCCGCGGATCGGTGAGCCGCTGCGGCTGGAGTCCTCCGGCGAGGCGGCGGCGCACGCGGCCGCCTGGCGCCGGCTGGTGACCACCCTGCCCGACGGCGGCTCGTACTTCATGACCCCGGACTGGGTGCTGAGCTGGTGGCGCTACCTGGCCGACTCCTCCGGCTCCGGCACCGTGCTGATGTGGCACGCGCCCACCGCGGCCGGCGGCGGCGCGGCCGGCCGCGGCCACCCCGGCCCGGGCGGTCGGCGGGCGGGCGGTGAGATCGGCGGGGTCGGCGGCGAAGCCTGCGCGGGCGGGGGCCGGGGCGGGACGCCGGGGTGGGGCACGGGCCCGGTCGGCGCCGGCACCGCCTGTGTGGCCGTGCTGCCGCTGTGGTGGCAGACCGTCCCGCTGCACCGCCGGCTGCCGGGACTGCCCCGGGTGCCGCTGCTCACCCTGCTGGGCTCGGGGGCCGGCGCCGCCGACCACCTGGGGTTCCCGGCCCGGCCGTGCGGTCAACGGCAGGTCCGGGAGCGGCTCGCCGAACTGGCCCGGCGCGGCACCGTGCTGCTGCCGAACCTGGACGAGTCGGCGATCGGCGCGGTCCCCGAGGGGGCGCGGCTGCTGGAGCGCACCGCCTGCCCCCGGCTGGAGCTGACGCCGAGTCGCGAGCCGGGCTCCCCCCGGCTGCGCAAGCACGTGCGGGCCTGGCGGCGCCGGCTGCACGCGGCCGGGGTGCGGTTCCGCTGGGTGGCGCCGAAGGAGATGACCGCCGGCCTGCTGGAGGACGTGGTGCGGCTGCACGCGGCCCGGTCGCACGCCATCGGCCGGCCGACCAGCTTCGACCGCTCCCGGCTGCCCTTCCACCGCTCGCTGCTGGAGTGGGCCGAGCCCGAGCACGGGCCGGCGGCGCTGCTCGCCGAGGACTCCGACGGCGTGCCGGTCGGCGCCGTCTACGGCTTCCAGTGGCAGGGCTGCTTCTCGCACTACCAGACCGGCTGGGACCCGGCCTACCGGCGGGAGAGCCTGGGCACGGTGCTGGTGGCCGAGGCGGTGCGGGCGGTCGCCGAGGCCGGCATGCGCACCTACGACTTCCTGCGCGGCGCCGAGGACTACAAGTACCGCTTCGAGGCCGAGGACCGGCACGACCTCAGCTGGGTCCTGCCGCACGGCCTCTCCGGCGCCGCCTGGCTGCTGCGGGAGCGCGCCCGGCTGGCCCGCGACGGCCGCGCGGACGGCCCCACCACCGGATGAACTTCCGGGGAACAGTACGGCGCACCGCTGGCGGGCCGTGGCCCGCGGCGGCAAGCATGAGTCCGGATTCGGACATCATGGCCGGTTTCGCCCCCGGAGACCGGTCCTGACCCGCGGGGTGCGGGAGGGGTGCGCGTGCGGAAGCGGATCGAGACGGCGGTGGAGCAGGCGGCGGGGCTGGCCGCCCGGGGCCGCGTGGCGGCGGCGCTGCACCGCGTCCAGGAGGCGCGGCGGTGGGCGGCGGCGCTGGCCCCGACCGGTCAGGCGCCGGACGGCGTGGAGGGCCTGGATCGTCCGGGCGGCGCGGCCGGACCGGATCACCCAGGCGCGGCCGGCGTTGCGGGCCCGGACGGCCCGGACGCCTGGCGCGTCGTGCTGGCCCGGCTGGCCTGGTTCGAGGGCTATCTGACCGTGCGTTCGGGCTGGTGGGCGGAGGGCGCCGCGCTGTGCCGGGAGGCGGAGGCCGTGCTCGGTCCCGCGGAGGCGGGACGGCCCGCGCCGAACGGCCGTGCCGGCGCCGCGGGCCACCCCGACCCCGTCGACGATCCCGCCGCGAGGGCGACCGTCCTGGTCGCGGCGGGACGGCTGCCGGACGCGGAGCGGGCGGCCGGCGAGGCGGTGCGGCGGGCCCGGGCCGAGACGGCGGACGACCGGGGAGGTGACGCGCGTGCCGGCACGCCCGGAGTCGGTCGGCGCGGCGGCAACCGGGAGCGGCCGCGGCAGGCGCTGCGGGCCACCGGCCGGTGGTGCGCGCTGCTGCTGGAGACCGGTCACCCGCGGCTCGCCGAGGAGGAGTACGCGCGCGGCTGGGAGGAGGCACGGCGGGCGTACGGCCCCGGTCACCCGCTCACCCTGGAACTGCGCGCCGGGCACGCCCGGGCGTTGGTCGCCCGCGGCTGGCGCGAGGAGGGCGTCCGGGAGCTGCGGGCCGTGCTGCGGATCGGCGGCCGCGGCCTGCCCGGGCTGCGCACCGACCTGACCGACCACCAGCTGACGCTGGCCGCCACCCTCGCCGAGCAGGACGAGTACGCGGTCGCGGCCGAGCTGCTCCGGGAGCTCCCGCCCCGCCTCACCGAGCGGCCGGATCCCTCCTCGCCGGACCCGCTGGCGCGGGGCGTCCATCTGCTGGCGGAGGTGCGGCGCGGGCAGCGGCGGTACGGGGAGGCCGTGGAGCTGGCCGACGCGGTGCTGCGGCACCGTGCCCGCCGGCTGGGCGAGGCGCACCCGTACACCGCCCTGACCCGGCTGGTGCAGGCCGGGGCGCTGGTGGGGGTCGGGCGGCCCGGGGAGGCCGTGTGGGGGGCGGCCCGCGCCGTCGCCGACCTGACGCACGCACTCGCGCCGGAGCATCCCTGGGTCCAGGACGGCACGGTGGTGCTGGCTCGGGCGCTGCTGGGCGACGGCCGCGTCGAGCAGGGCACCGCGGAGCTGGAGGGCGTCGTGCGCGCCCTGGAGCGGCACGCCGGGGCGCGGCACCCCCGGACGCTGCGGGCCCGCCGCGCCCTGGAGGAGGCCCTGGTCGCCACAGGCGCCCGCGCCGGCCGCGGCCTGGCCCGGGAGGCCGGCTGACCACCGCCGCGCCGGGGTCCGCTGCCGCCGGGCCTGCTTGCCGCCGGGCCTGCTTGCTGGCGGGCTCCGGCCCTTCCTGCCAGGCTGCTGACCTTCCTTCCCCCCGGAGTTATCCACAGGGGAAAAGTGGGGGGCTGCACCACAACAACAAATCATGGGATCCTGAAAACAGGGGGTCCCCCTAGAAAGATGAAGGGCGTACGAACTTCGAAAAGACGAGGATGATGCAGGACAGGGAGTGACATGCTCCTGCCGTGACAGCGGAGGCGGAGCTGGCGCCAAGGGCTGCAGGGGCTGGAGGCTCCAGGGCTGCAGGGGGTGGAAGGCTGAGGGCTCCAGAGACTGGGAGGGCTCCAGGGGCCGGGGGGGGAAGGCTGAGGGCTCCAGGAGCCGGGAGGGCTCCAGAGGCTGCAGGAGCTGGGAGGGCTCCAGGGCTGGAAGGCTGAGGGCTGGCGGGCCTGGGGTCTACGGGGCTCTGGCCGTGGCGGTGGTCGCGGCCGTCCGGGAGCCGTTCTGGCCGCGGCCGTGGCCGTGACTGCTGCCGTGGCGGTGGCTGCGGCCGCGGCCACCGCCACGGAGAAAGCACGGCGGCAGCACCGCCATCCGCGTCCGGCCCGGGCTCAGCGCAGTTCGTGTGCCAGCAGGCCCATCGTGTACATGTCGTACCACCTGCCGTCCCGGCGGAAGACCTGGCGCAGGCGCCCCTCCTCGACGAAGCCGACCTTCTCGTACACCCGGCGCGCGGCGTGGTTCTCGGTGACCACGGTGAGCGTCACCTTGTGCAGGCGCATGTCCTCGAACCCGTAGCGGCAGATCGTCCGCATCGCGTCGGTGGCGTAGCCCCGGCCCCAGTAGTCCTTCTCGCCCAGGTAGATGTCGAGTTCCGCGATGCCCTTCTCTGGCTCGGCGTCGTGCAGGCTGACCAGGCCGATCAGCGCGCCGTCGGCCAGCGCCTCGACGCCGAGGAGAAGGGAGCCGTAGGCGTTGCGGGGGCGCTCCGCCAGCCAGCCGCGGACCTGCTCCAGCGTCTGCGGGTAGGTGTCGTCCATCCAGCGCATGACCTCGGGGTCGTGGTTCCAGCGCCACAGTGCCTCGGCGTCCGCCGGGCCCATCGCCCGGAGCCTCACCAGTTCGCCGAGCACCATGCCCGCCACTCCCGCCTCACAGTGTGATCGTCATACGAGAGCCGCAGTGTCGCACACACGCGGATCAGCCCCCATGCGCACCGCTTGTCATGACACGCCGTGAGCAACGCCTTCCCGCAGCCACTCCAGGGCGGCCTCGGCGGAGTTCAGGACCGAGATGTGTCCCTCCCGCGGTAGCAGCCGGAGTTCCGCCGACGGGCAGCGGCTCGCCAGCCACCGGCCGTGCGCGCTGGGCACGACCCGGTCCTGGCCACCGTGCAGCAGCAGGAGGGGCGCGGCGACGCGTGCGGGGTCGAACCCCCACGGGGTGACGTACGCCACGTCGTCGTCGATCAACGCGTCCCGGCCGCCCGCGACGGCGGCACCGACGACCTCGTCGAACCAGGACCACGCTCCGTGGAGCGCGGCGAGGTCGGCCGGGGTGAACTCCGGGTCGTACTCGGCGCCCGCGGCCTCGTGGCGCTCCGTGGCGGCGCGGCCCGCGGCGGCGGCGCGCAGCGAGGCCACGCCGGAGTCGGCCATGCCCGCGAACCAGTCGAGCCCTTCGGCGCCGTACGGGGCGAGCCCGGCCACGCTGACGACGCCGAGGACCCGCCCGGGCAGCAGGGCGCCGCAGGCCAGCGCGTGCGGGCCGCCGCCGGAGTGCCCCATCACGGCGAAGCGCTCGATGCCCAGCGCGTCGGCGACGTGGGCGACGTCGGCCGCGGCGGACGCCACGGTCCGGCCGGGATGCGGGGTGGATCCGCCGTAGCCGGGACGGTCGTGCGACACCCAGCGGACGCCGAGCCGGTCCGCGGCCGGGAACAGCGGCTTCGGGGGCGCGCCGGTGTTCGGCGTGCCGTGGTGCCAGAAGACGGCGAGGCGGCCGTCGGAGCCGTCGCCGGTGTCGTAGACGTGCAGCGTACGGCCGTCGGGCAGTTCCAGCTCGGTCTCCGTCATGTCGGCCGAACCTAACGGCGGGCGCGCGTTTCCGCCAGGGCCGGACGGCGCCGGAACGGACCGGGGCCGAGCCGGGACCGGACGGGAGGGGCGAGCCCGGCCGTGCCGGGCCGAGCCCGGAAGCGTGCCCGGCGCCGGCACGTTCGGGGGCGTGCCGGCGCCGGGCGGGCGGTGCCGCCCTCGCACACGGGCGGGCGGTGCCGCCCGTGTGCGAGGGCGGCGCGGGACGCCTCAGAAGCGCAGCACGCCGTCGGTCGCGGCGCCGGCGAGGCACTCGTTGCCGTAGGTCTCGGTGAAGTTCAGGGTGCGCCCCGACCAGGTGCCGCGGATCTCGCCGGTCACCGGCTGGAAGATCATGGTGCACATGTCGCCGGTGGCGCCCAGCCGCTCGGGTGATCCCTCGGCCTCGTGCATGGAGTCGCAGGCCAGTTCCGGGGTGGGGTGGCTGCCGCCGTCCGGCGAGCACTCCAGGGTCACCTGGCGCAGCACCGGGCCGGTGGTGCTCTCGCCCTGCCGGAGGGTCAGCAGCAGCTGGGCCGCCGCGGCTCGGTCGGTGGACGGCTGGCCGGGCGCGACGGCGGCGGCCGGCGACGCCAGGCAGGCCACGGCCGCGAGTGCCGTGGCGAACACCGCGCCGACGCCGGATCGTCGCTGCGGTGCGCGTGGGGGGCGGCTGGAGGGCGTGGGCATCGGATCGGGGATCCCTTCGTCTCGCTGCTGTCGCTCCGGGGACGGCGACGACCGCGTCCCCGGCCGCGGGGCGGCTCCGCACACGCCGGGCCGGCGCCCGGCCGGTCGGTCGACCGGCCACCGGCTCGGGGACGGACTACGCCCTATCACCCCTCCTATCGACCTCCCGGAGGGCGAGCTTGATCACCCGTCCGGGTGATCACGGCGCCGCCCTCGCTCACAGGTGCGGACTGCGGCGCTCGACGAGGACGACGTCCCGCCACCGGCCGTGGTGGCGGGCGATCCGCTCGCGCACTCCGACCACCCGGAAGCCGGCCTTCTCGTGCACGCGCAGGCTGGCGGTGTTCTCGGGGAAGATCCCGGACTGGATGGTCCAGACGCCGGCGGCCTCGGTGGAGGCGATGAGCGCATCCAGCAGGGCCCGCGCCACCCCGCGTCCGCGCGCCGCCGGGGAGACGTACACGGAGTGCTCGACGACGCCGGCGTAGGCGGCCCGACTGGACGTCGCGGAGACCGCCGTCCAGCCCAGCACGGTCTCCTCCCCCGCCACGTCGCCGCCGTGGGCCTGCTCGGCGCGGCGGCCGGCGCCGCCGGACGCGCCGAGGGCGACGAAGCGGTGCCGCGGCAGCTTGGAGGCGTCGAAGGCCGCCCAGGTCGGGGTGGTGGTCTCGAAGGTGGCGTTGCCCTCCGCGATCCCGGCCCGGTAGATCTCCAGGACCTGGTCGGCGTGGTCGGGCGTCATCGGGACGATGCGTACGGTGTCCAACTCGGGGGCCTCCTCGTGCTGCCGGTGACCGGCCCGGCGTCCACCGCACGGGTGTGCCGATCTGCCGGAACGGTACTGCACGGCTCGCGGGGGGCTTGCCGGGGCGTCCACGGCGGGGGGCGTCCGCGGCGAGGGCGTCGACGCGGGGCACCGTGGCGCCCGGCGTGAGCACGGAGTGTCACCCCGACACGCCTACGCGCTCACGCGCTGGGATAGCCTGGTCAGGAGCACGGCAAACAGGTGAAGCAGGGAGACGATGTCGGCGACGCGGCTACTGGTCCTCGGCGTGGTCCGCGGCTACGGGCGGGCACACGGCTACCTGGTCCGCCACGAACTGGTCTCCTGGGGCGCCCAGGACTGGGCGAACGTCAAGTGGGGCTCGATCTACCACGCGCTGCGGCAGCTCGCCAAGGAGGGCCTGCTGAGCTCCACCGAGATCGCCCAGTGGCCGGGCCGCGTCGACTACGAGATCACCGAGCGCGGCGACGAGGAGTTCCTCCGCCTGCTCAGGGACGCCCTCGCCCGCCCGGAGCACCGGCCCGACATGCTGGGCGCGGCGCTGGTGCTGCTGCCGGCGCTGCCCCGCGCCGAGGCGGTGGCGCTGCTCCGGGAGCGGCTCGACGCCCTGGAGGCGGAGCGGGACGCGGCCGAGGCCGACGCCGGGCGGTCCGGCGGCGACGCCGTCCACCTGCGTGAACTGCCCCGGCTGTGGGCGCACGCGGCGGAGACCGGCGCGGCCTGGACCCGCGGACTGATCGAGCGGCTGGAGCGCGGCGACTACACCATGGCCGGCGAGGGCGAGCGCGCCTTCGGCACCCCGGGGAGCTGGCCGGTGCCGTCCGCGCCGCTGCACACCTGCCCGTGACCGTGGCGCGCGGCGTCCCCTCCCCCGGACGCGCGCCTCAGTCGACGGCCTCGCGGTACACCCGTTCCAGGCGGCGGGCGACGGCCGGCAAGCCGTAGCGGGCGCGGGTCGCGGTGGCCAGGGCGCGCCGGTCCACCAGCGGGGCCTCGGCGGCGGCGGTCCGCAGCGCCGCGGCCAGCGCGTCCGGGTCCCCGGGCGGGACCACGGCGCCGGCGCCGGACTCCGCCACCAGCGCCGGCAGCCCGCCGACGGCCGTGGTCACCGCCGGAACCCCGCAGCACAGCGCCTCCAGCACGGTGACCGTGAGGTTCTCGGCGTGGCTGGCCAGGGCGAAGAGTTCGGCGTCGGCCAGGTTCTCCAGGAGTTCGGCGCGCGGCAGGTGGCCGGTGAAGTCGACGGCCTCGGCGACGCCCAGCCGGCCGGCCAGCGCCTGGAGGGCGCCGCGCTCCCGGCCGTCGCCGATCAGCCGCAGCCGGAGCCGCGGGTCGTCGGTCCGCGCCTTGGCGAAGGCCCGCAGCAGCACGTCGAAGCCCTTGGCCGGGACCATCCGCCCCGCGCTGACCACGGTGACCACCCCCGTCGCCGGCCGTCGGCGCGGCAGTTCGGTCACCGGCGGCAGGGCGGCCAGGTCCACCGGGTTGGGCACCACGCGGTAGCGGGCGGGCAGCCCGGACCGCTGGAGGACGTCGCGCAGCGGCGGGCAGACGGCGATCACCGCCGCGGCGCGCCGGAACATCCGCGCGGTGGCGTCGATCGACTGGGGGGTGGGGAGCGGCAGGCCGGGGTGGGCGTCGTACCAGGCGGCGTCGTGCTCGGTCACCACGAAGGGGATCCCGCTGCGGCGGGAGAGCTCGGGCAGGTAGGCCGCGGCCCACCGGGTGTGGCCGTGCAGCAGGTCCACCGGGCCGGCCCCGTCGGCCGCCGCCCGCGCCAGCACCCGCTCCAGGCGGCGCACCGTGAGCCGGTCGCCGAGCCGGCCGAGCAGCCGGGAGGGCCGCCAGTGCGGGCGGCGCACCAGGTAGCGCGGGTGTTCGGCGGTGGGGTCGCGGCGCACGGGGCCACCGCCGGTCAGCCGGACGGCAGCGCCCAATCGGCCGAGGGCTCCCGGCCAGCGGACGGCTCCCAGCAGGCCGAGGGCGCCGGCCGGGCCGGGACGGGGGCGGCCGGCGGCCGGGGCGGGGGCGGGCGGTGGCAGGCGGGTCAGCGGCACGATCTCGACCAGGTCGGCCACCTCGGCCGCAGCGCGGCACCAGTCCCGCTGCCAGGGCACGTCCGGGTACATCACCAGCATGGCGACGCGGAGGCGCCGCCCGCCTCCGCCGGCGGGGCGCGCCGTCCCGCCGGGAGGTGGCTCGGGCGGGGGCGCCGGTGGTGCCGCGGGGGGTTCCAGGGTGCGGCCGGTGATCCCGCGCAGCCCGTCCCGGGCGCCGCGCAGCCGCAGCGCGATGCGGCGCCGGCGGTGCGGGCCGGTCAGCGCGGCGGCGGTGACGAACTTGGCCTGCCGCACGGCCCAGAACCACAGCTCGGGCCACGAGCCGCGTTCACGGGACATCAGCAGCTGGTTGCGGGTCTGGTAATACTCCCGCCAGGGGGTGCGGGCCTCGGCGCGACGGGTGGAGCCGGCGTGCGTCGCCACCGTCAGCGGCACCGGCAGCACCCGGATGCCCCAGCCGGCGGCCCGGGCGCGCAGGCAATACTCCATCTCCTCGCACATCATGAAGTACTCCCGGCGCGGCAGGCCGACCTCGCGCACCGCCTCGGCCCGCACCAGCACCCCGGCGAAGACCAGGACGTCCACCGGGTAGGGGGCCTGCTCCGTCGGGACGGCGCCGGGACCGCGGGTGTCGCGGGGGCCCGCCGGGAGCTGCCGGTGGCGCCAGCGCAGTCCGTTGGGACGGACCGCCCCCTCCTCGTCGTAGGTCCAGCCGGCGACCATCGCGGTGCGCCGGGGGGCGCCGGCGGCGACGTCCAGGAGGCGTTCCAGGGCGGTGGGCAGCGGGTGGTCGTCGTCGTTGAACAGCCACAGCCAGTCGTGCCCGAGTTCCACGGCCCGCCGCATGCCGGCCGCGTAGCCGCCGGCCGGGCCCTCGTTCTCCGGCAGCCGGACGACCTCCACCTGCCCGAACTCCTCGGCCAGCATGGCGGCGGTGCCGTCGGTGGAGGCGTTGTCCACCACGACGAGGGCGTCCACCGGCCGGGTGAGCCGACGGAAGGCCAGCAGGGTGTGGCGCAGCAGGTCGGCGCGGTCGCGGGTGACGATGACGGCGGCCACGGTGGGCCGGCGCGGTGTGCCGGAGCCGCCCGGCGCGGTGGTCACAGCCGTTCCCAAGAGTGCGGGACGAACACCGGGGCGGCGCGGACGACGGCGCGTGGCGGGGCGTCGAGTTCCGGCCCGTGGACGTCGAAGCTGGTGGCGGCGTGCCAGCTCATCAGCGCCTGGCCGTCCGGGTCCCAGGAGGAGTGCGCGCCGAGCCAGAGGGTGTAGCGGCCGCGGGGCAGCGGGAGGTGGGGCAGGGTGCAGCGGTGCCCGGCGTCGCCGCCGTCCAGCAGGATCTCGTGGTTGAAGGAGAACACCAGGTTGGCGGTCCCCTCGCTGACCCCGAGGTGCAGGACGACCGGTCCGGTGGTGTCGCCGCCGATCTCGATCTCGACGACGGCGGGTCCGCCGGAGGCGATCTGCTCGCGCTCGGCGCCGCGCACGGCGCACTTGAGCAGCCTGACCGGTTCGTCGGCGCGCTGGGCGGGCTGCTGGCCGGTGCCGGCCTCGATGCTGCCGCGGTAGGCGGCGAGGGCCTGCTGCATGGTGCCGTCGACGCGCACGGTGCCGCGGTCGAGCCACACCCCGCGTCCGCAGACGGACTCGACGGCGGCCAGGTCGTGGGAGACGAACACCAGGGTGGTGCCCTGTTCGAGCACCTGGCGCATGCGGTCCAGGCACTTGTGCTGGAAGACGGCGTCGCCGACCGCCAGCACCTCGTCCACCAGCAGCACGTCCGGTTCCAGGTAGGCGGCGACCGCAAACCCCAGCCGCATCTGCATGCCGCTGGAGTAGAACTTCACCTGGCGGTCGATGGCGCCGGCGAGCTGGGCGAACTCGACGATGTCGTCGAAGCGGGCGGCGACCTCGCGGCGGCGCAGGCCGAGCAGGGCGCCGAAGAGGTAGATGTTCTCCCGGCCGGTCAGGTCCGGGTGGATGCCGGCGCGGATCTCGATCAGCGCCCCTATCCGGCCGGCGACGTCGATCCGCCCGGCGTACGGGTACATCACCCGGGTCAGCAGCTTGAGCAGGGTGGACTTCCCGGAGCCGTTGGAGCCGATCAGACCGACCGACTCGCCGGGGCGGATGTGCAGGTCGATGTCGCGCAGCGCCCAGCTCCACTCGCCGTCCCCGCCCCGGCCGCCCCCGGTGGCCCGCGCGGTGGGGGCGGTGGCGCGGTCGCGCAGCCGCCGGCCGGCGCGTTCGATCCGGTCGCGGAGCAGCAGGCGGCCGTGGTCGGGGCGGAACCGCTTCCAGACGTGTTCGGCGCGGATGGTGCCCGCGGGTGCCGGCTCAGGCGACATCGGCGATTCCCGTCTCCAGCTTCTTGAAGAGCAGGTATCCGAGGACCAGCACGGTGAGGGCGCCGGCCGCTGCGGTGGTGGTGAGGGCGGCGTCGGGGGCGTGGCCGTACAGGACGGCGGAGCGGTAGCCGTCGATGACGCCGCCGAGCGGGTTGACCGCGACGTACGGCAGCCGCCACGCCTCGGGGACGGAGTCCAGCCGGTAGGCGACGGGGGTGGCGAACAGGCCGATCTGCATCACCACCGGCAGCAGGTGGCGGACGTCGCGCAGGTAGACGACCAGGACGGAGAGGATCAGGGCGACCCCGAGGGTGAACGCGATCTGGATCAGCAGCAGCAGCGGGGCCCACAGGCTGGTGACGGCGGGGGCGGTGGTGAGCACGGCGAAGAGCAGGGCGAGGACGCCGAGCGAGATGAGCATGTCCACGCCGGCGACCAGCAGGGTGGCGATGGGGAAGACCTCGCGCGGGCAGTACACCTTGTTGAGCAGGCTGAGGTTGGTGGCCAGGCTCATCGCGCCCTGGTTGACCGACGTCATGAAGAACGTCCAGCTGATCAGGCCCAGGTAGGCGAAGAGCGGGTAGGGCACGCCGTCGGTGTCCACCCGGGCGACGCGGCTGAAGACCAGGGTGAAGACGGTCATCAGCAGCAGCGGGGTCATCACCGCCCAGCCGACGCCGAGGACGGCCTGCTTGTAGCGGGCGCGCAGGTCGCGTTCGGCGAGGGCGCGGACGAGTTCCCGGGCGCCCCACAGTTCGCGCGCGGTGCCGGCGAGGGTGATCCGGCGGCGGAACCGGGTGTGGGGCGGCGGTGTCTCCGTCTGGGTCATGCGTCCCCTCCCCCGCGTGCCGTGGGCGTGGCCGTGCCGCGGCCAGGGTCACGCTCCGCCGGGGGCACGCCTGCCCGTGCGCCCGGCGGAGCGTCTCGAACCGTTTCCACTGTGGCACAACCTGGCGACGCAGAGTGGTGGATCTGGACAACTGTGGGCGCGGCACGGTCCACCCGGGTGTGCCGCGGCGGTTCCGCCTGCGCGTTCCGGGAGCGGATTCGGCGGCGGCTCCGGTGACGGAAGCGGTGGCGGAGCCGGGGGGGCGCCGCCGGGTGGGGTCAGCGGGCGGCGACGTCGCGCAGCAGCCGCTGCCAGGCCGTGGCGGTGCGGGCGAGGTCGAAGCGTTCCAGGGCGTGTCCGCGCGCGGCGCGTCCGGCGTCCGCGGCCCTGGGCAGCAGGTCGCGCAGCCCGTCGGCGGCGGCCCGCACCACGGCGGCGTCCCCGGGTCCGGGGCGGGCCGGCACCGGGCCGGGGACCACGACGCCGCCGTCCGGCGGCACGGCCTCGCGGACCCAGCCGACGTCGGTGGCGACCGCCGGCACGCCGCACAGCGCCGCCTCCACCAGCACGCCGGGCACGCCCTCGCTGGCGCTGGTCAGCAGCAGCACGTCGGCGGCGCGGTAGAGGGGCCGGGGGTCGGCCAGCTGGCCGAGCAGGTGGACGCGGCCCGGAGCGAGGTCGTCGGCCAGCCGGGCGAGGGCCGCCGCCCCCGGCCCGGCGCCGGCGACCGCCACGTGGAGGCCGTCGACGGCGGCGGCGGCGCGCAGCGCGAGGTCGATCCGCTTCTCCGGGCTGAGCGCCGCGACCACGGCGGCCAGTGGGGCGTCGGCCGGCAGCCGGAGGGCCCGTCGCGCCGCGGCGCGCTCGCCGCCCGGGGCGGACGGCGGGCCGTCCGGCGGCCGGTACTCCGCCACCGGGCGCCCGTTGGGGATGGTGACGACCCGTCCGGCCGGCAGCCGGTAGTGCGCGAGGACGGCGGCGCGCGCCCCCTCCGCCAGCGAGACGACGGCGCCGGCCCGGCGCAGCAGCGCGCCGGTGCGCAGCCGGCGGGCCGGGTCGGCGGCCCAGTGCCTCGGGTCGCCGATGTTGACGTAGACGAAGGGGGTTCCGGTTCCGGCGAGGGCGACGGCGCAGGCGGGCAGGGTGGTGGAGCCGTGCGCCACGACGACGTCCGCCCGGCGGGCCAGCCGGCGCAGGGCGCGCCAGGTGGCGGGGTGGCGACGGGTGGGGCCGAGCACGGCGGCCTCCGGTACGGTCCGCCCGCCGTCGGGGGCCGGTGGGGCCGGGGCGAGCGCGGCCAGGGTCGACGGGTGGCCGCGACGGCGCAGCTCCCGGTGCAGGTCGGCGGCGGCGGTCTGCGCGCCGCGCCGGGCCGGGTCGGTGACCAGGTGCAGGACGGCGGGGGGTGTCTGCTCGGACGTCACCGGTCGCTCCCGCCGTCGTGCGCGGCGCGGCCGCGCGGCGCTGGACGGGGCGCCGCCGCCGCTGGCCGCGTGCGGGCGCGGGGGCGCGCGGCGCGGTGGGGCGGAGCCGCTTCCCGGGCCGCCGGTCGTCGGCGCTGTGCTGGCATGGGGCGACCTTCGCACGCGAAACGCCTCCGCGGGCCGGTTCCGCCTGAGAAGGTGGGATCGCGCGCCCCGTGGCGCGCAGTGGAGCGGCGCGGCGGGTGCGGGTGGGTCGGGCCGTGCGCGGGGCCCGTCCGGGTTCCCGCGGACGGCGGGGACGCGGGGCGGGTGTCCGGGGCGCCGGTCCGGTGCGGCGTGGCCGGTCGGCCCGCCGGGTGGTCGCCCTACTGGCTGGAGGGGGCATGTGGCGGAACGGCGAGGGAGGCGGTGCGGTCGGCGCCGGCCGCCGGCGGGCGGGGCGGGGCAGGTCGCCGGGCGTCGCGCCGGGTGCCTTCCCGGGCGGTCCGCCGGGTCGTCTCCGCCCGCCGGGTCGTGGGCGGCGGCCGGGTCGCGGGGGGCTGCCGGGTCGCGGAGGGCTGCCGGCCGGTGGTGGGTGCGCGGGGACGCGGGTGGCGGGCGAGGGGGGACGGGCATGCACGTGGTCTATGTGATCGACAGTGTGGCGCGCGGGGGCGGCGCGGAGCAGGCGCTGGTGGAGATGGCACCGCTGCTGGTGGAGGGCGGGGTCCGGCTGGACGTGGTGCACCTGCGGGACGTTCCGGGGTTCCAGCCGCAGCTGCGGGCGGCCGGGGCACGGGTGTTCGGGCTGCCCGCGACGGCTCGGGCCGGCCGGGTGGCGCGGCTGCGCGGGCTGCTCCGGGAGCTGCGCCCGGACCTGGTGCACACCACGCTGTTCGAGGCGGACGTGGCCGGGCGGACGGCGGCCGCCCTGGCCGGCGTGCCGGTGGTGTCCTCCCTGGTGAACTCGGCCTACGGGCCGGAGCACCGCTCGGCGCCCGGGCTGCGGCCGTGGCGGGTGCGGGCGGCGCAGGCGTTGGACGCGGCCACGGCGCGGCGGGTGGTGCGCTTCCACGCGCTGACCCGGCACGTGGCGGTCTCGATGGCGGCCCGGCTGCGGCTGGATCCGGCCCGGATCGAGGTGGTGCCGCGTGGTCGCGCGCCGGAGCGGCTGGGCGACGCGCTGGCCGACGACCCGGCGGCGCGGAGCCGTCGGGCCAGGGTGCGGGCCGGGCTGGGGCTGCCGGGGGACGTTCCGGTGGTGCTGGCCGCCGCCCGGCACCAGCACCAGAAGGGGCTGGACGTGCTGCTGCGCGCCTGGGGGGTGGTGGTGGCCCGGCGGCCGGACGCGGTGCTGCTGGTGGCGGGGCCGGCGGGGGCGCAGACGCCGCTGCTGCGGCGGTTGGCGGCGGCGCTGCCGGACGGCACGGTGCGGCTGCTGGGCGCGCGCGAGGACGTGCCGGAGCTGATGGGGGCGGCGGAGGCGTTCGTGGCGCCGTCCCGGTGGGAGGGGCTGGGCAGCGCGGCGATGGAGGCGCTGGGGGTGGGGGTGCCGCTGGTGGTCTCGGACGTGCCGGCGTTGCGGGAGACGGTGGGTTCCGAGCGGCACGCGCTGCTGGTGCCGCCGGAGTCGTCGTGGCGGTTGGCCGAGGCGCTGCTGGCGTCGTTGGAGGACCGGTCGGCGGCGCTGCGGCGGGCGCGCGCGGGGCGGGAGCACTTCCTCGCCCACTTCACCCTGGAGCGGGTGACCCGGCGCATGGTGGAGCTCTACGCGAGGGCGCTGGCCGAGGCCGGCGGGCCGGGGGGTCGGTCCGGGGGTGGCCGGCTGGGCCCGTACCCCGGAGGCGGGTGGGGGCGCCCGGGGGCGGAGTCCACGGGGGTGTCCCCGCCGTGGGGGCGGGCGGGGCTGGACCGGTGGGTCGCGAGCCGGCGGCCGGCGGGACAGGCGTTCGACCGTGTCCGGATTCCGTCACCCCGGTGATCGAATTCCGCCAAACCGCTTGCGACGCTCACCCGGCGTAGCGAGCATCGCAGTGTGACACCGCGTTCACCACGCGTGTGCCGGGGGAACACCGATGGTGGCTGAAACGACCTCATGGACCGGGGGAGACGCCCGTGGAACCTGGGAACTACCTCGGCACGCTGCGCCGCCACTGGCGGCTGCTGGTGGTGTGCGCCGCGCTGTCCGTGGCCGCGGGCTGGCTGCTCTCGCCGGCCGGCGGGTCCGTCGTCGGCGGCGGCGGGGCGCGCTGGGAGTCGACGCTGTCCGTGGTGCCCGCGCCCGGCATGGAGGACACCGTCCAGCTGAGCCTGGTGGAGAACACCGCCGGCACCGACCAGGTGCTGCGTGCCACGGCCGAGCGGGTGGACGGCGGGCCCGCGTCGCAGAGCCGGGTGACCGAGCTGGCCGCCGTGGTGAGCATCGAGGCCGACCTGGAGGACGGCGTGGCGGTGCTGACGGCGGCCGCGTCCAGCCGGGGCGACGCCGAGGAGCTGGTCTCGGCCTACACCGAGGCCACCCTGGCGGAGTTCCACGCCGAGCAGCGGGAGCGCCGACAGGCGCAGCTGACCCGGTTGCAGGAGCAGTCCGAGCAGCTGCGCGCCCGGATCGGCGAGGTCAGCGGCGAGCTGGTGTCGGCGCTCGGGGAGGCGCGGCGGGCGCAGCTGGAGGCGGAGCTGGCCGGCCTGGAGCAGACCTCGCAGGCGGTGACGGCGGAGCTGTCGGACACCGAGCTGGCCCTGGACGACCCCTCGCTGTCCGTCTTCGGCGGCATCACCACGGCCCCGGTGGACGGCAACGCGCTGACCGCGCCGAGCAGCCGGCCGGTCCGGGCGGCGCTCGGCGGGGCCCTGGGGCTGGCGCTCGGCGTGGTGGCGGCGCTGATGCTGGACCGGCTGGACACCCGGGTGCGCAGCCGGGCGCAGGCCGAGGCGGCCTTCGGGCTGCCGGTCATCGGCGAGATCCCGGTGGTGCCCCGGCGGTTGCGGCGCAGCCGCACCCCGGTGGTGGTGGCGCGTCCGGCCGCCCCGGCGGCGGAGGCGTACCGCTCGCTGCGGGCCTCCGTGGTGCTCACCGGGCCGCCGGCGCTGTCGGCGCGTCCGGGCACGCGCGCGGCGCGGACGCCGTCCGGGGCGATCGTGGAGCGTTCGCCGGGGCCGGCGCCGGTGGTGCTGGTGATGTCCGGGCGGAGCGCGGACGGCCGCACGGTGACGGTGGCCAACCTGGCGGCGGCGCTGGCCGAGACCGGCCGCTCGGTGCTGGTGCTGGACTGCGACTTCCGCAATCCGCAGGCCCACCAGGCGCTGGGCGCGGCGCCCGGCCCGGGCATGTCGGAGCTGTTGGACGCGGACCGGACGCTGGAGATGGACGAGGTGATCCGGTCCACCTCGGTGGAGCGGGTGCGGCTGATCACCGCCGGGGCGCCGACCGGCTATCCGGCGGCGCTGCTGGTGAACGCCGGTGAGGTGCTGGCGCGGGCGCGCCGGCACGCGGACATCGTGCTGGTGGACTCCTCACCGCTGCTGCAGGCGAACGACGCCTACGACCTGGTGCAGCACGCGGACGCGGTGCTGCTGGTGGCGCGCAGCGGCAATCTGTCGCCGGAGCAGGCCGGGCGGGTGCGGGAGCTGTTGGCCCGCACCGGGGTGCTGGTCTGCGGCGTGGCGCTGACCGCCAGCAACGGCACGGCGCGCGGCGGCTCCTCCTCCGCCGCCGCCGGTGCGACGGCACCGGGCGGCGCCGTCGCCGGCGCGGCGGCCCCGGTCGGCGGGGAGGCGGGCGAGCGGCGCGGCACCGTCCCGCCGGCGGCGGGGCCGGCGGCGCGCGGCCCGCTCGCGCGGGGGCCGGTGGCGAGCGCCTGGCTCGGGACCTCGGGCCAGCCGCTGGACGAGACGCCGATGTTCGGCAGCCCGCGCTTCGAGACCCGCGTCACCCCGGTGCGGCCGAGGAACGGCGACGGCCAGCCGGGTGGGGCGAGCCGTGGGCGCGGCGCGGCCGAGGACGGGAAGCGCTCGTGACGCGGCCGACGGCCGGCCCCCCGACCGGCCCCCCGGCCGCGAACGCGGCGGTCGCGGCGGGCGCGGGCGGCGCGGCGGAGGCCGGGGCGGCCCGGCCGGTGCGGGTGCTCTGGCTGGCCAAGGGGCTGGGGCGGGGCGGCGCGGAACGCCTGCTGGTGAACTGCGCACGCCACGTGGACACCGCGCGCTGGCAGATCGAGGTGGCCTACCTGCTGCCGCACAAGGACGCGCTGGTGGCGGAGTTGGCGGCGGTGGGGGTGCCGGTGCACCGGCTGGGCCGGACCGGCCGGTGGGGGCTGCCGGACCTCGGCTGGCCGTGGCGGCTGCGCCGGCTGGTGCGGGAGCGCGGCTACCGGATCGTGCACACCCACATGCCGGTGCCGGCGGTGGCGGCCCGGCTGTTCGCCGGGCGCGGCGACGACGGCCGGCTGGGCGTGGTGCACACCGAGCACAACGTCTGGGAGCGCTACCGGCTCGCGACCCGCCTGGCGAACGCCGTCACCTACCGGCGCAACGACGCGGTGATCGCGGTCTCCCGGGCGGTGGCCGCCACGGTGCCGGACCCGCTGCTGCGCCCGGCCCCGCCCGGCTGGCGGGCGGCCCCGGGCGGCTCGGCGCGCGCGGAGACGGCGGGCACGGAGAGGGCCCGCGCGGAGACGGCGGGCGGCGAGTCGTGGGGCGACCTCGCGGCCGGCTCGGTGGTGGCGGAGGGGACGGCCCGGTTCGACCGGCGGCGGCTCACCGTGATCCACCACGGTCCGGACCGGCGCGCCGTCGCCGCCGGGCCCGCCGCCCGGGCCCGGGGCCGGCGGCTGCTGGGCCTGCCGGAGGACGTCCCCGTGGTGGGCACGGTCGGCAACCTGACGCCGAAGAAGGACCAGGCGACGCTGGTGCGCGCGCACGCGCTGCTCCGCCGGGAGCATCCGCGGGCGCTGCTGGTGCTGGTCGGCTCGGGGCCGTTGGAGCGTGAGCTGCGGCGGTTGGCCGAGCGGCTGGAGGTGGCCGGTTCGGTGGTGTTCGCCGGCTCCCGGGCCGACGTGCCGCTGCTGCTCCCGGCCTTCGACGCGTTCGCGCTGAGCTCCCGCCAGGAGGGGCTGCCGGTGGCGCTGATGGAGGCGATGACGGCGGGCGTACCGCCGGTGGTGACCCGGGTGGGCGGGGTGCCGGAGGTGGTCCGGGACGGCGTCGAGGGGCTGCTGGTGCCGGCGGGCTCGCCGTCCCGGCTGGCCGCCGCGCTGGACCGGGTGCTGGGCGACGCGGGCCGGCGGGCCGCGCTGAGCGAGGCGGCGCGGGCCCGTTCCGCCTCCTTCGACGTGGCGCTGGCCCAGCGGCGGGTGGAGTCGGTCTACGAGCGGGTGCTGGCGTCGCCGCGGTGAGCCGCGCCGTGGGAGGGCGCGGGGGTGGCGGCGACGGCGGAAGCGGGCGGCCCGGACGGCGGGGCGGGCGCGCCGTCGGCGGGAGACGGGGCGACGAGCCGTGGGGCGGAGGCGGCGGGAGGCCGGGCGTGGCGGAGCTGATCGTGCGTGAGTGGCGTGACGAGGACGAGCCGCGGCTGCTGGCGCTGCTCACCGAGGCCCTGGCCGGCGGGCCCACCGGGGAGCGCACGGCGCGGTTCCTGCGCTGGAAGCACCGGGAGAATCCGTTCGGCCGCAGCCCGGGGCTGGTGGCGGAGACGCCCGACGGCCGGCTGGCGGGGGTGCGGCTGTTCATGCGGTGGGAGTTCACCGACGGGCCGCGCACCGTGCGGGCGGTGCGGGCGGTGGACACCGCCACCGCCGCGGAGTTCCGGGGACGCGGCGTCTTCCGGCGGCTGACCGGCGAGCTGCTGGAGCGGCTCGCCGGCGACACCGAGCTGGTGTTCAACACGCCGAACGGCAACAGCCTGCCCGGCTACCTCGCCATGGGCTGGCGGCCGGTGGGTCGCCTGCCGGTGCTGGTGCGGCCGGTGCGCCCGGGTGCGTTCCTGCGCCGGGCGGGCTCGGCGCTGGCCGCCCGGCGAGCGCCGGGGTGGCGCGGCTCCACCCCGGGCGGCGCCCCGGGGCCGGTGCCGCCCTACCCCACCGCCGCTCCCGCCGCCCGGTCCCCGCGCCCCGGTCCGGCGGGCGCCGCCCTGGCCTGCGCGCCGCCGACCGCGTCCGAGGTGCTCGACGAACTGGAGGCCACCGACCGCGCGGGCTGGCACGGCCTGCTGGCGGAACGGGCCGATGCCGAGCGGGCCGCCCCCGGCGTGCTGCGCACCCCGCGCACCGCCGGCTACCTGCGCTGGCGCTACGGCGACGCGCCGGGCCTGGACTACCGGGCGCTCACCGCGCGGCGCGGCGGGCGGCTGGTGGGGGTGGCCTTCGGCCGGCCCCGGACGCGCGGCGGGCTGGCCGAGTTCACCCTCTCCGAGGTGCTGGTGCGGCCGGGTGACCGGCAGGCGGCGGCGGGCCTGCTGCGGGCGGCCGCCCGGGTCGGCTGCGACCACGTGGCCACGGTCGCCGCGCCGGGCGGCGAGGTCGCGGCGGTGGCGACCCGCTGCGGCTACCTGGCCGCGCCGGGCACCGGCCTGCTGCTGACCGCCCGCCGGCTGGGCGCCCCCGCGGCGTCCGCGCCCGGGGTGCCGCCGCGTCCGGCGTCCTGGGGCCTGGCCCTCGGCGACCTGGAGGTGTTCTGATGGGCGGCCGGGTGGTCCGCCCGCCCCGGCGGCGCGGCGGCCCCCGGCTGCCGTGGCCCTCGCTGGCGGCGGCCGCGCTGGTGCTGGCCTACGTGGCCGCGTTCGTGCTCGGCATGCGCTACACCACCTACGACTCCTGGGGCGCGCTGCTGATCGCCCCGGTGCTGGTGCTGGCCACCCTTCCGCTGCTGGCCCGGGCCACCGCGCGGGAGAGCGACCCGCGGATCACGCACTGGCTGGTGGTGGCGCTGTGCTGCAAGCTGCTGGCCGCCTACCCGCGCTACCTGATGGCGTTCGTGCTCTACGGCGGGCAGGCCGACGCCGCCATGTACGACGAGCGGGGCCGGGCGCTGGCGGCGGTCTTCTCGCAGGGCGTGTGGGACCCCGACCTGGGCGACCAGCGGGTGATGGGCACCGGGTTCGTGGTCATCCTGACCGGCCTGGTCTACACCGTGATCGGCCCCTCGCTGCTGGGCGGCTTCCTGGTCTACTCCTGGCTGGGCTTCATCGGCCTGCTGCTGTTCTGGAAGGCGTTCCGGACGGCGTTCCCGGCCGGTGAGCACCGCCGCTACCTGCTGCTGGTCTTCTTCCTGCCCTCGCTGCTGTTCTGGCCGTCGAGCATCGGCAAGGACTCCTGGATGATGTTCGGCCTGGGCGTGACGGCGTACGGCACGGCCCGGCTGCTGGAGCGGCGGCGCGGGGCCTTCCTGCTGCTCGGGCTGGGCTCGCTGGCCACCGCCGTGGTCCGGCCGCACGTGACCGTGCTGGCGGTGGCCGCCCTGGTGGTCGCCTACGTGCTGCGGCGCCGTCCGCAGCAGGTCTCCGCGCTGGGGCCGGTCCGCGCGCTGGCCTCGCTGGCCGTGCTCGGCCTGCTGTGCATGCTGGCGCTGACCCAGGTCTCCGCCTACTTCGGTACCGGCGTGCCGGATCCGCAGGCGGTCAGCGAGGTGCTGGCGGAGACCCAGCGGCGCACCGCGCAGGGCGGGTCGGCGGAGGCCGACGCGGTGGAGGACGGGGCGCCGGGGGCGGTCAGCCTCTCCCCGGCGGACATCCCGGCCGCGCTGGTCACCGTGCTGTTCCGGCCGTTCCCCTGGGAGGCCCACAACGGGCAGGCGCTGCTGGCCTCGGGCGAGTCGGCCCTGCTGCTGGTGGCGTTCTGCGTGGCGTGGCGGCGGCTGGCGCGGCTGCCGCTGGTGGTGCTGCGCCAGCCGTACGTGGCGTTCGTGCTGGTGTACACGGTGCTGTTCTGCTGGGCGTTCTCCAACATCAACAACCTGGGCATCCTCAGCCGCGAGCGGGTGATGGTCTACCCGTTGGCGCTGGCGCTGCTGGCGGTTCCGGTGCCCGCCAGGGGCCGCGCCCGCGGGCGGCCGCCCGGCGGCCCCGGGGCGCCCACGGTGTCCGGGACGGGCCCGGGGGCCGGGGTGACCGGGCTCGCCGGGGCCGCCGGGGCCGCCGGCGTCGGCCGGGTGCCGGGCGTGGCCGGGGTGGCCGGTACGGCCGAGGGAAGCGTTCGTTCACCGTACGGGGGGCCGATCCGATGACCGTCTTCGACCACGTGACACCGCCGCCGGCCCGCGGGGCGCGGCCGGCCCACCCGGCGCCGGGCGGCTCCCGGCCGGCCGTTCTCGGGGGAGAACCGGCCTTCCCGGAGGGGCTGCCGCTCACGGTGGTGCGGGTGCCCGACTCGGACGCGGCGCTGCGCCGCATCCGCGGGGCCCTGGACAGCGGGCAGCTGACCAACGGTCCGCTGGTGGCCGAGCTGGAGGAGGCGGTCGCCGAGCTGGTCGGCGTGGAACACGTGGTGGCGGTCGCCAGCTGCACCGCGGGGCTCATGCTGACCCTCCAGGCGCTCGGCGCGCGCGGGCCGGTGGTGATGCCGTCGTTCTCGTTCTCGGCGACGGCGCACGCGGCGGCGTGGGTCGGCGGGCGCCCGGTGTTCGCCGAGATCGAGCCGGCCTCGCTGACCCTGGACCCGGCCGACGCGGCGGCCCGGCTGGCCGACGCCGCCGACACAGACGGCACCGCCGACGGCTCCGGGGCGCTGATGGCCACCCACGTCTACGGCACCCCGTGCCGGGTGGAGGAGTTGGAGGCGGTGGCCGGGAGCGCCGGGGTGCCGCTGGTCTACGACGCGGCGCACGCCCTGGGCAGCCGGCGGGCCGGTCGGCCGGTCGGCGGCTTCGGCACGGCCGAGGTGTTCAGCATGAGCCCGACCAAGGTGGCGGTGGCCGGCGAGGGCGGGCTGGTGACGACCCGGGACGCCGAGCTGGCCCGCACGCTGCGGATCGCCCGCAACTACGGCAACCCCGGCGACTACGACTGCCTCTTCCCCGGGCTGAACGCCCGGATGTCCGAGCTGCACGCCGCGGTGGGCCTCGGCGCGCTGCCCGGCCTGCCGGAGCGGGTGGCCCACCGCGGCGCCCTGGCCGACGCCTTCGCCGAGCGGGTCGCCGGCGTGCCGGGGCTGCGGCTGCCCCGGGTCGCCCCGGGCGACGTCTCCACCCACAAGGACCTCACCCTGGTGCTGGACGCCGACGCGTTCGGGCTGTCCGCGCGGCAGCTCGCCGCCGGGCTGCGCGCCGAGGGCGTGGACACCCGCCGGTACTTCCACCCGCCGGTGCACCGGCAGCGCGCCTACGCGCACCTGGGCCAGGCCGACGGGTTGCCACTCACCGACCGGCTGGCCGACTCCGTGCTCACCGTGCCGCTGTGGTCGCAGATGCACGCCGGCACGGTGCGCCGGATCGCCGACGCGGTGCTGCGGCTGCACGCGCACGCCGCCGAGGTGCGCGCCGCCGGGGTCCCGGCGGCGGGCTGAGCGGGCGGGGGCGCCGGGGACACGCCCGGGCGGTGGCTTGATGTGGAGGCGTGCGCTGCCGCTTCGCCCCGGCCACGGCGGGCCATTCTTCCGATTCGGCCCGAGTTCTCCCCCGGTCGAGCCGACAGATCGTCACGGTTGCCGTGGTATGTCCGATGTAAGAGGGCGGTCGCCAATTACCGGGCCGTTAATAACATGCGGTGCACCCTCCTCATCAGGTACATCGCGGGGCTACCGTATGCGGCATGACCTTCCCCCGCGCTTATGACGGCGGTCAGTACTACGGGGGCGTCTCCCCGTACTCGGACACGCCGATCTACGACCGCCTGGTGGCCGAACGCGGCACCCCGCAGTTCCCACCGATCCACGTGGGGTACGCGCCGCCGCCGGCGCCCTATCCGGCCCCCGCCCAGACCCCGAACCCGGCCGTCGCCGCGCTGCCGGCCCTGCCGTCGGGCCCGTCGTCGAGCCCGTCGCCGTCGGCCTACACCGCCGGCGCCGCCGCGCTCGGCCCGGCCCAGCACCCCGGCACCGGGCAGCTGCCCGGCCAGCCCCAGCCGTACGCCCAGCAGTACGCCCAGCAGGCGGCCACCGCCGCGCCGTACCAGCAGGCCGGCTACGGCGCGCAGCCGCCGCGCCAGCAGGCCCCGGCCCCGATGCGGGCGCCGGCCGCCCCGCAGCCGGGCTACGCGCAGCGCCCCGGCGCGGCGCAGGCGGGCGGCTACGACCCGAACCCGCCGACCACCGCCATGCGGCCGGTGGTGCCGACGCCTCGGCAGCCGCAGCCCGCCCCGGGCTACCGGGACCCGGGCTACCCGCAGTACTGATTCCCGCCGCATCCCTTCGGCCATCCAGCGCCGCGGGCCACAAGGTCAGTGCGGATCCGGGCCTCGGACGCTCCCCGACCCGCCCTCATCGGGCGCGGCTCGGGGAGCTCCGGGGCCCGTCGTGCGTTCCCGGACGGCGGCCGGGCGCCGCGCCCCGGTGCCGCTACCGGGCGAGCTCCTCGACGCTCCACCGGAGGCCGTGCGGAGCGAGGGAGTCCAGGAACCCGGCCGGATCGAAGGCCTGGGCGGGGGCCAGCACGCCGGCCGGGGCCCCCTCGGCCGCCAGCCGCCGGGCGCCCTCCGCGGCGACCAGGGCGGTCGTCGCGTAGGTGTTGGGGCCGTGCACCGCACCCCGGGCCCGCCGTCCGTCGACGCCGAGCGCCTCGGCGAGGACGGTGAAGCCGCCGATCCGGCGCTCCTCGGGCGTGGGCCCGGCCTCCGGAATGGTCTGCAGGATCTCCGGGGTGACGGCGTTGAACAGGGCCATCAGCCCCGCCTCCGCCAGGCCGGTCAGGCGGCGCAGCGGCACGTGCCGGGGCACCGTCACCACCTCCGCGAGCGGCCCGCGCACCATCTCGGTCGGCTCGCTCTCGCCCGGGAAGGTCATCGAGGCGGGCGGCAGGGGCCCGGCGGGGAGCCAGCGTCCGTCCTCGTAGGCGAGGCCGCCGCCCTGGAACAGCTCCCGGTTGTCCAGGAAGGTGCGCGCGCTGCCCCGGGTCAGGCCGCCGTCCTCGGCGACCCGGTGGCCGACCACGATCTCCTCGACCGGGCCGATCCGGTCGGCGGTGAGCTGGGCGATCAGGCTGCCCGGCAGGCCGCCGTCGTTCATCCCCGGGACGACGGCCACCCCGGCGCGCTCGGCCTCGTCCGCGTAGGCGTCGAAGAGCCGGGCGATGTAGGTCTGCTCGCCGCTGACGTCGACGTAGTGCGCGCCGGCGGCGAGCGCGGCGCGCAGGACCGGCTCCCCCCAGCGGCGGAACGGGGCGACGCAGCTGATCACCACGGAGCAGCCGCGGAAGGCGTCGGCGAGCACGGCCGGGTCGTCCAGTCCGGCCCGCCGGATCTCGGCGCCTTCGGCGCCGGCCTCCCGGGCCGCGACGGCCAACCGCTCCGCGTCCCGGCCCACCAGCACCGTCTCGATGCCCTGGCGTGCCAACTCGGCCACGGCCAGCTTCGCCGTGTAGCCGGTGGCGCCGTAGACGGCGATCGTCATCGTGTCCTCCTCGAAGAGCCCGTTCACGACGGGCCCTGATCGCCCGTCACGACCGACGCTATGGGGGCGGGGCGAGACGGCCAATGCCCGATGATCTTCCGTTCATGTCCGAGCGTCTTCCCCCGCGGCACGTCCGGCGATAGGCTGCCGCGGTGGACGTGCTCAGCGACGCGATCGCCGCCATGCGCACCGGGCGACCGCACTCCTCCCGCACCCGTCAGCGGGCCCCGTGGGGCGTCCGCTTCCAGCCCGCCGCGGGCGCCGGCTTCCACGTGGTGCTGCGCGGCTCCTGCTGGCTGATCCCCCGGGAGAGCGCGCCGGTTCCGTTGGGCGTCGGGGACGTGGTGTTCCTCGCCCACGGGCTCGGGCACGGGCTGGCCGACTCCCCCGACACCCCGCTGGTACCGGCCGCCTTCCGGCTCGACGGCGCGTCCGGCGGCGAGGACGCCTCCGGTGGCGACGGGGCGTCCGGCGGAGGGGGCGCGTCCGGTGGCGAGGGCGGGGAGACCGGCCCGGACGGCGTGGCGGCCACCGGCGGCCCGGACGGCGCCCCGGTCGTGGAGACGCTCTGCGGCGCCTACCTGCTGGACCAGTCCCGGCCGCACCCGCTGGTGAGCGAGCTCCCCGAGGTCATCCACCTGCCCGCCCGGGTCGGCCAGCACCCCTCGCTGCGGGCCGCCGTCGATCTGCTCGGCGCGGAGCTGGAACACCCCAGGCCCGGGGTCGACGCGGTGGTGCCCGCCCTGCTCGACACGCTGCTGCTGTACATCCTGCGGGCCCACTTCGCCGAGCGCGCCGACCGGCACGAGACCACCGGATGGGCGGCGGCGCTCGGCGACCCGGCGGTCTCCACCGCGCTGCGGGCCATCCACCGGGAGCCGGCCCGGCAGTGGACGGTGGAGGAACTGGGGGCACGGGCGGGCCTGTCCCGGGCCGCCTTCGCCCGGCGGTTCGCCGCGCTGGTCGGCCGGCCCCCGCTGGCCTACCTGACCTGGTGGCGGATGACCACGGCGGCGCGGCTGCTGCGCGAGTCGGACGCGCCGCTGCGCTCGGTGGCCGAGCGCACCGGCTACACCTCGGAGTTCGCCTTCGCCAAGGCCTTCAAACGCGAGCACGGAACCGCCCCCGGCGAGTACCGCCGGCGGCGCCCCTGGACCGCCGCCGAACCGGCACCCGTCCCGGCGCCGATCCCGGCACCGATCGCGGCACCCGTCCCGGCAGGGATCCCGGCTCCGGCACCCGGCGCCGCGAACAGCTGACGATCAGTGACAATCGTGGGGAGGCCGGCGCGCTGGGCGTCACGGACCGGTTTTCGAACCTCGCCGTGGGTCGCGATAACGTGAGGCGCGCTGCGCCGCCACCCCACTCGAACCGATCGTCGGGGCGGCGCACGCCGATGGGCACGACCGGAAGGCTGGTGGCCGCGGGCACCATGGCAGAGCGATTGGTACACGTCACCCAGGCGGGCACGTCCCGGTGGCGACGCAGGGGCGGGGCCGGCCACGAGACGCTGCGGGCGGCGCTGGCCGCGGCCGGCGACGGCGACACGGTCTCCGTCCCGCCCGGCACCTACCGGGAGAACGTGGTGGTGGAGCGCGCCGTCACGCTGGAGGCCAGCGGGGGCGCCGGGACCGTGCGGATCGAGCCGCTGGCCGGGGTGCCCCTGGTGGTCCGGGCGAGCGCGCTGATCGGCGGTGTCACGCTGGTCTCCGCCGACCCGATGGAGCCGGCCGTGCTGCTGGCCGCCGGCTCCCCCGAGCTGACGGACTGCTCGATCGAGGCGAACGCGTCGGCGGCCATAGAGGTGGAGGCCGGGGCGTCCCCGACGGTGCGCCGCAGCACCCTGTCCAACCCGGCCGGCTCGGGCGTCCGGCTGCTGCCCGGTGCCACCGCGGCCTTCGAGGACTGCGAGGTGGTGGGTGCCGCCGGGGCCGGCTTCACGGCCCGTGAGGACACCCGGGCGGTGCTGGAGCGCTGCCGGGTCACCCGGGTGCGCGGGGTCGGCATGAGCTTCGCCGGGGCGGGCACGGCCGTGCGGGCCGTCGGCTGTGAGATCACCGAGACCACCACCGGGGTGCAGGCGGGCGGCGGGGCCAGCGTGGAGCTGGTGGACTGCGTGGTGCGCTCCACCGAGGGCAACGGCGTCACCCTGGAGTCGGAGTCGGCACTGGAGATGACCGGCTGCACCATCGAGGGCGTCGGCGAGAACGGCCTGGACCTGCGCGGCCGGGCGGTGCTGACGGCCCGTCGGGGCACCATAGCCGGCTTCGCCCGCAACGGCCTGTCGGTGTGGGATCCGGGCACCCGGGCGACGCTGAGCGGCACCGAGGTGCACGGCGCCACCGGCGACTACCCCGCGGTGTGGGTGAGCGACGGCGCGGTGGTGGGCCTGGAGGGCTGCCAGCTGCACGACGTCCCGGACGCGGTGTTCGTGCTCGACCGGGGCTCCCGGGTGGAGCTGGTGGACAGCGAGATCCGGCGGGTGCGCTCCACGGCGCTGTCCGTCTCGGACGGCGGCACGGTGCAGGTGGACGACTGCCGGATCGAGGAGGCCACCACGGGCGCCTGGTTCCGCGACCACGGCAGCGGCGGGGTGCTGGCCTCCTGCACGATCAGCGACGTCGGCACCGGGGTGATCGTCACCAAGGGCGCCGATCCGACCCTGCAGCGCTGCACCATCACCCGCACCGCGGAGGCCGGGGCGTACGTCTCGGCGGGCGGGCGGGGCACCTTCGAGGACACCGTCTGCTCGCACTCGCGCGGCTACGGGTTCCACGTGATCGACGGCTGCCGGACGGTGCTGAGCCGGTGCCGCAGCGAGTACAACGCGCGCGGCGGCTTCTCCTTCCCGCTGCCCGGTCCGTTGGTGGACGACTGCGTGTCGGTGGGCGAGGACGGCGTGGCGCCCGGTGTGGCGGCCCCGCCGCGGCCGGCGCACGCGCCGACCGTCTCCCCCTCGTACGGCGCGGACGGCGCCGCGGCCCGATCGGCGCACGCGTCCCACCCGGCTCCCGCCTCCCGCCCCTCGCACACCACCCCCACCGGCCACCCGGGCTCCGCGGGCCACTCCGCCCCGTCCGGCCAGTCGGGGCTCTCCGGCTCCGGGCTGTCCGGCTCCGGGCAGGGGGCCGTGGCGGCGTCCGGCGGCACCGCCGGCATCCTCTCCCCCGCCTCGGCGATCACCACACCGGCGACCACGGGCTCGGGCGCCGCCGGGCGCACCGAACCCGCGACGGCGGCCTCCCCCGGCCCGGCCGGCGGCACCGGCGACCCGCGCCCGCGCTCCTCGGAGGAGGTGCTCGGCGAGCTGGAGTCGCTGATCGGCCTGGCGAACGTCAAGCAGGAGGTGCGCAACCTCATCGACCTGATCTCGGTGGGCCGGCGGCGCGAACAGGCCGGGCTGAAGGCGCCCTCGCTCCGCCGCCACCTGGTGTTCACCGGTTCCCCGGGCACCGGCAAGACCACGGTGGCCCGGCTGTACGGCGAGATCCTGGCCTCGCTCGGCGTGCTGGAGCGCGGCCACCTGGTCGAGGTGTCCCGGATGGACCTGGTCGGCGAGCACGTCGGCAGCACGGCGCAGCGCACCGCCGAGGTGTTCACCCGCGCGCACGGCGGGGTGCTGTTCATCGACGAGGCGTACGCGCTGGCGCCGGAGGACGCCGGCCGCGACTTCGGCCGGGAGGCGATCGACACCCTGGTGAAGCTGATGGAGGACCACCGGGACAAGGTGGTGGTGATCGTCGCCGGCTACACCGCCGAGATGGACCGCTTCCTCAGCTCGAACCCCGGCGTGGCCTCGCGTTTCTCGCGCACGATAGCGTTCCCCGACTACAGCCCGGAGGACCTGCTGGCGATCACCGCGCAGCAGGCCGAGGAGCACGAGTACCGGATCGACGAGAGCACCGGCAAGGAGCTGCTGGAGTACTTCCGGGCGCTGCCGAAGGGGCCCACGTTCGGCAACGGCCGGGACGCCCGCAAGGTGTTCGAGACGATGATCGAGCGGCACGCCTCCCGGGTGGCGCAGCTGTCCGCGCCGAGCACCGAGGAGCTGCAGCTGCTGTACCCGGAGGACCTCCCGCCGAGGCCGGCCGGGCTGGCTCCGTAGGCTGGGTACCCACGGTCGACGGCGGGAGAAGGCGGCGGCGCGGGAGAAGGCGGCGCGGGAGGAAGGTGGCGCGGGTGGCGGACACACAGGGCGGCATGCTGGGCGAGCAGCGGCGGGCGCTGATCCTGGCGGAGGTGCGCCGCCGCGGCGGGGTCCGGGTCAACGAGCTGACCCGGTTGCTCGGTGTGTCCGACATGACGGTGCGCCGCGACCTGGACGTGCTGGCCCGCCAGGGCATGGTGGCCAAGGTGCACGGCGGGGCGGTGCCGGCGGACTCGGCCAGCGGGCACGAGCCGGGCTTCGAGGCCAAGGCGGCGCAGCAGCCGCTGGCCAAGGAGGCCATCGCCCGGCGCGCGGTGGAGCTGATCACGCCGGGCAGCGTGGTGGCGATGTCCGGCGGGACCACGGTGTACGCGCTGGCGCGGCGGCTGACCGGCGTGGAGCGGCTGACCGTGGTGACCAACTCGGTGCGGGTGGCCGAGGTCTTCCACCCGCCGGGCACCCGGGCGCCGGATCCGTCGCAGGGGCCGACCGTGGTGCTCACCGGCGGGGTGCGGACGCCGTCGGACTCGCTGGTGGGGCCGATCGCCGACCTGGCCATCCGCTCGCTCAACTTCGACCTGCTGGTGATGGGGACGCACGGGCTGAGCGCCCGGCGCGGGCTGACCACGCCGAACGTCGCTGAGGCGGACACCAACCGGGAGTTCTTCCAGGCGGCGCGGCGGGTCGCGGTGCTGGCCGACCACAGCAAGTGGGGCGTGGTGGGGATGTGCCGGTTCGCCGGGCTGGAGGAGGTCGACGTCCTGGTGACGGACTCCGGGCTGGACGAGGCGGCCCGTGAGGAGGCCGCCTCGGTGGTCGGCGACCTGCTGATCGCCGACGTGTAGGGTCCGCTGACCGCCGGGGTGCGGCGGCTGGGTGTTCTGTCCGGGGAGGTTGCGGGCCAGGGGTTGCGGGCTACCGGGCGACGAAGCCGCGCCCGGTGTCCAGGAACTCCTCCAGGGCGCGCTCGTGCGGGGCGAGGTCCAGGCCCTGTTCGGCGACCCACGCGTCGGAGTAGTAGCGGTCCAGGTAGCGGCTGCCGGGATCGCAGATGAGCGTGACGACGCTGCCGCCCTCCCCGGCCGCCCGCATCCCGGCCAGGATCCGGAACGCCGCCCACAGCCCGGTGCCGGTGGAGCCGCCGGCCTGCCAGCCGGTGCGGCGGCGCAGCACCCGGATGGCGGCGACGGAGGCGGCGTCCGGCACCTTCATCATCCGGTCGATGGCCCCGGGCACGAAGCTGGGTTCCATCCGGGGCCGGCCGATGCCCTCGATCCGGGACGCGGAGGGGCACCCCGCCCCCGGGTCGGCGGTCAGCCAGCCGTCGAAGAAGCAGGAGTTCTCCGGGTCGGCGACGCACACCCGGGTGTCGTACTGCATGTACCGGACGTAGCGGCCTATGGTCGCGGAAGTGCCGCCGGTTCCGGCGGTGGCCACGATCCAGGCGGGCACCGGATGGCGCTCCATCCGCAGCTGCTCGAAGATCGACTGGGCGATGTTGTTGTTGCCGCGCCAGTCGGTGGCCCGCTCCGCGTAGGTGAACTGGTCGATGTAGTGCCCGCCGGTCTCGGCGGCGAGCCGGGCGGCCTCGGTGTAGACGGCCGCCGGGGTGTCCACCAGGTGGCAGGTGCCGCCGTGGAACTCGATGAGGGAGATCTTCTCCGGGCTGGTGCCGCGCGGCATCACGGCGATGAACGGCACCCCGATCAGCCGCGCGAAGTAGGCCTCGGAGACGGCGGTGGAGCCGGAGCTGCTCTCGATGACCGGCACGCCGGGGCGGATCCAGCCGTTGCACAGCCCGTAGAGGAAGAGCGAGCGGGCCAGCCGGTGCTTCAGCGAGCCGGTGGGGTGCGTGGACTCGTCCTTGAGGTAGAGGTCCAGGCCCCACTCCTCGGGCAGCGGGAAGCGCAGCAGGTGGGTGTCCGCGGAACGGTTGGCGTCCGCCTGCACCTTGCGCACGGCGTCCTTGAGCCAGGCCCGGTATCCGGCGTCGGTCCGGTCGACGTCCCGCTCCACGGCCGTCTCGGCGGTCCGGTGCTCGGGCTGCTGCGGTCGGTCCGCCGTGCTCATGGGGGTGCTCTCCGTGCTGCCGGGGTGCGGGTGGGCTGGGCCCTCAGTCTGTCATCCGGGGCCGGCGCCCCCCACGCGCCGCGGACCGCGCGCCGCGGACCACGTGCCGCGTCCCACGTGCCGCCGGGCGGTGTGTTCAGCCGGTCGTGCGCTCGATCAGGACCATCGCGGCGTCGTCCGCCAGGTGCCCGCCGGTGTGCTCCAGCAGGGCGGTGTGCAGGTCGTGCAGCCGCTCGGCCGGGGTGTGCCCCCCGAGGTGGGCCAGCCGCTCGGGGACGGGGAAGAAGCGGTTCCCGGCGTCCCGCGCCTCCAGCACGCCGTCGGTGCACAGCAGCAGCCGGTCCCCGGGCAGGAAGGGGTGGCTCTCCACCAGGCGGAGGTGGTCGGCGGGCAGCAGCGCCTCCAGGCCGAGCGGCGGCTGCGGCTCGGCGCCCTGCAGCTCACTCACCCGCCCCGCGCGCACCAGCAGGGGCGGCGGGTGGCCGCGGTTGAGGATCTCGACCACCGGGGTCGTGGGCACCTGCACCAGCAGCGCGGTGACGAACCCCTCGTCCTCGTCCTCCCGCCCCTCCAGGTGGCTCTCGCGCCGCAGCGCCGAGGAGCAGCGGTCCATCACGGCGGCCAGGTCGGGCTCGTAGTGCGCGGCCTCCCGGAAGGCCCCGAGCACGGCCGCGGCGGCGCGCACCGCGGGCAGTCCCTTGCCGCGCACGTCGCCGACGATCGCCCGCACCCCGTGCCGGGTGCTGATCACCTCGTAGAGGTCGCCGCCGATGCGCGCGCTGGCCTCGGCGGCCAGGTAGAGGCCGGCGGCGCGCACCGGTCCCAGACGGGCCGGCACGGGGTGCAGCACCACCTGCTGGGCGGCCTCGGCGACCCGGCGCACCTGCGCCAGTTCCTGCCCGCCCCGGCGGCGCAGCGCGCTGATCGTGACGCTGGCGACCGACACGACGACCAGGGCCAGGCCGTTGGCGTACACCTCGCCGCTGCCCCAGGACTGGTTGTAGGTGGCCGTGGCGGCGCTGAGCAGCCAGGCGAGGCCGGCGACGAGCAGGGTGCCGACCGGCCCCATGGTGACCGCGGCCAGCGCGGGCGCCGGGGTGAGCAGGGGGCCGGTGTAGAGACCGTGCGCGGGGGAGAACTCGACGGCCGCGACGGCGGCAATGACGGCGAAGGGCAGGCAGCGCACCAGCACGAAGCCCGCCCGTCCGCGACGGGTCCGTCCCGGTCTCGGGGTGCGGTGGCTGGGGTGCGGCCGTCCCATGCCCTCAGTCTCTGCCAACCCCGGCCGGCGCGCGCCTCGTGGGCACCGCCGGGAGGACCGGCCGGAGGGGGCGGGACTCCCCCGGTGTCCGCTTTCCCCCACCCTGCCGTGGTTCCTCCTGCGGGGCCGGAGGGCGGCACCGCCACCCCGGCGGCGAAAGTACGGTTATCGCCATGGTGGCGTGTCAGAATCACCGCCGTGAACGCCACGCCCGCCGCCCCCAGCAGTAGACCCCACCGCGCCGCCCAGGTGGAGGACGCCGCCAACCGCGCCGTGGCGCACTGGCTGCGCCGCCGGGGCTGGGTGGTGCGGGTCGAGCCGTACACGGGGTACGGCAGCCCCGGGTGGGTGCGGGTGATGGCCCGGACGCTGCTCGCCCGTCCGGTACGGCGGCTGGACCGGCGTCCGTCCCCCGCCTCCGGCGCGGGGTCGGCGGCGGTGGCGGGGGATGCCGCGACCACGCGGGCCGCGCCCGCGCAGGCCGCGCCGACGCACGCACCGGAGCTGGAGCCCTCGGCGCTGCGACCGCCCGGTCCGCAGGGTTCCGTGCCGGAGCAGTCCGGGGCGGAGCGGTCCTCCGCGGCGAGGGGGCCCGAGGCCGGTGGTTCTGGCGCGTCCGGGGCGTCGGCCGCCGAGTTCTCCCCCAAGCGGCGCGAACCGGAGCGGCTGATGCGCGGCTGGCGCCGGTTCGCCACCGCCCAGGTCGCCGGCGCGGTGGTCGAGGTGCGGGTGGGCGACACCGTGCACCGCCTGACCGCCGACCGCGGCGGCTACGTCGACGCCGTGCTCCCGGCCGACCTGGCGCCCGGCTGGCACGAGGTGCTGATGTCGGTGGAGGGCGGCGCGCCGGTGAGCGCGCCGGTGCTGGTGGTCTCCGAGGAGACCACGTTCGGCATGGTCAGCGACATCGACGACACGGTGATGGTGACCATGCTGCCCCGGCCGATGGTCGCGGCCTGGAACAGCCTGGTGCTGCACGAGCACGCGCGGCGCACCGTTCCGGGGATGGCCGCGCTCTACCGCGAACTGCTGCGCGAGCACCCCGACGCCCCGGTGTTCTACCTGTCGACGGGCGCCTGGAACGTGGCCTCCACGCTGCGCCGTTTCCTGTCCCGGCACGGCTACCCGGCCGGGGTCCTGCTGCTCACCGACTGGGGGCCGACCAACTCCGGCTGGTTCCGCAGCGGGCAGCAGCACAAGCGGGAGTCGCTGCGCCGGCTGATGCGGGAGCTGCCGCAGGTGCGCTGGCTGCTGGTCGGCGACGACGGCCAGCACGATCCGGGGCTGTACCAGGAGGCGGCGGCCGAGCACCCGGGCCGGGTGCGGGCGATCGCGCTCCGGCAGCTGTCCCCCGCCCAGCAGGTGCTCTCGCACGGTCTGCCCGTGCCGAACGAGGAGACCCGGGGGACCGCCTCCGGGGCGCAGCGAACGCCGGTGGTCAGCGCACCCGACGGCGCCGGGCTGGCCGAGCAGCTGCGGCGCCTGGACCTCTGCTGAGCCACGGGGCGCTCGGGCACCACCCACCCCCACACGCACAGGGATTCGCTCGCGAACCTCCGGGCGCCCAACCCCCCGTAGGGGGATCGCGGACCCCCTTCTTCAGGATCCCATGCGGCGGTCACCCAGCGCAGCCCCCATCGTGCGGGCTGTGGATAACTCGGAGCAGGTGCATGACAGAAAGCGCCGCCCTCCGCCCTCCCGCCCCCGCCACGTCCGCGTAGAGGTTCGCCCTGCCCCCATCCGCGCAGGAGCGCCTCGCACCCTGCCGCGTCCACACAGGAGCGCCTCGCCCGCCCGCCACATCCGCGCAGCAGCACGCCTCTCCATACCCGCGCTAAAGCATGGCCCGCCGCATCCACACAGAAGCACACCCCGCCATATCCGCTTGCTAAAGTTTGAGTAACCTGCACTAAAATTTGAGCCGCGATCCGACTCCCCCGCGCGCCCCGCATCGGGCCACCCACGGGGGGCGAGGGGCGGGAGTTCTCCACCGCTCGAGGCCCGTTGTCACTCACGGGCACCCGCACCCACGGGCGCCCGGGGGGGGGGGGAAGCCCAGCGGCCCGCGCCGCCCGGGTGCGCCCTGCCCGCCGCCCGTCCCGCCGGCCACCGGCCACGCCCGTCCCGCTCCACCACCGACCCACGGAGTTCCGTCATGCCCGACCAGCCCACCACACCCGACCAACCCGCCACGACCGACCAAGGCGGCCATCCCGAACCACGCGGCCGAACAAAGCGGCGCGACGGCCCGGACAGAGCCGACAAGGAATCCCCCGCCGCGCCGGGCGCCGGCACCCTCGACCGGCGCACCCTGCGGACACTGCTCGGACACGTCCGACCGCACCGCGGCGCGATCCTCCTCGGCGGCGCGCTCTCACTGCTCGGCGGCGCCGCGGGCCTGGTCCAGCCGCTGGCCGCGCGCTCACTGGTGGAGCGCCTCGGCGAGGACGGGCCGATAGCCCAGGCGCTGATCCAGCTGACCGCGCTGGTCCTGGTCGGCGCGCTGATCGGCGCCCTCGGCAACTACGTCCTGGAACGCACCGCGGAGTCGGTGGTCCTCGCGGCCCGCCGGCAGCTGGTCTCCCGAATACTGCGGCTGCGGGTCGCGGCGGTGGAGCGCACCGAGCCGGGCGACCTGATGTCGCGGATCACCTCGGACACCACCCTGCTGCGCCAGGTCACCACCACCTCGATGGTCGCGCTGGTCACGCAGTCGCTGACCCTGGTGGGCATCGTCGTGATGATGGCCGCGATGGACCCCGTGCTGCTCGGCGTCACCCTCGCCGTCGTGGTGCTCATCGGGGCGGCGTTCGGCGTGGTGATGCCGCGGATCGCCCGGGCGACCAAGCGTTCCCAGGAGGCCGTCGGGCTGATGGGCGCCGCGCTGGAGCGGGTGCTGGGCGCCTTCCGCACCGTGAAGGCGGCCGGCGTGGAGCGGACGGAGGGCGAGCGGGTGCACGCCGCCGCCACGGAGGCCTGGCGGCAGGGCGTACGGGTGGCCCGCTGGAACTCGGTGGCCGGCACCACGGCGGGGCTGGTCATCCAGATCTCGTTCCTGGCGGTGCTCGGCGTGGGCGGCGCCCGGGTCGCCTCGGGAGCGACCGACGTCGCCACCCTCGTCGCCTTCCTGCTCTACCTCTTCTACCTGACCGGGCCGATCAGCGAGCTGGTGCAGGCGGTGAGCCAGCTCCAGGTGGGAGCGGCCGCCATCGCCCGGATCGAGGAGGTCGGCGCGCTGGAGGTGGAGCCGGCGGGCCCCGAGGGCCCGGACGCGGCGACCGTGCCCGCGCCCCGGCACTCCCCCACGGCCGGCGGGCGGGAGGCCGGACACCCGGCATCCGGCGGCCCCGACGCCGCGGGACGACCGCTGTCCCTGCGCTTCGAGGAGGTGGAGTTCCGCTACCGGCCGGAGCTGCCGGCCGTCCACCACGGCGTCACCTTCGACGTCCCCGCGGGCGGCATGACGGCGTTCGTCGGCCCGTCCGGCGCCGGGAAGTCCACGGTCTTCTCCCTGGTCGAGCGGTTCTACGACCCGACCGGCGGACGCGTGCTGGTGGGCGGGCGCGAGGTGCGGGACTGGCCGCTGGAGGAACTGCGCGCCGCCATCGGCTACGTGGAGCAGGACGCGCCGGTGCTCTCCGGCACGCTGCGGGAGAACCTCCTGTTCGGGGCGCCGCCGACCACGGACGAGGAGATCCGCGAGGTGCTGCGGCGGACCCGTCTGGACGGCCTGGTCGACCGGCTGCCGGACGGCCTGGAGACGGTGGTGGGGCACCGCGGCAGCAAGCTGTCCGGCGGCGAGCGGCAGCGCGTGGCCATCGCCCGGGCACTGCTCCGCCGCCCGCGTCTGCTGCTGCTCGACGAGGCGACCTCCCAGCTGGACGCGATCAACGAGCTGGCGCTGCGGGACGCCGTCGCCGAGGCCGCGCGCACCACGACGGTGCTGGTGGTGGCGCACCGGCTGTCCACCGTCACGATGGCCGACCGGATCGTCGTCATGGAGGCCGGTCGGGTCCGCGCCGTCGGGACGCACGCGGAGCTGGTCCGCGCCGACCCGCTGTACGGCGAGCTGGCGGCCACCCAGTTCCTCGCCTCCAGCGCCGGCGAGACGGCACCCGGCGCCGACGACGCGGCACCGAGCGCCGACCAGGCAGCACCCAGCACCGCCGAGGCAGCAACCAGCGCCGACCAGGCACCGCTGCCGACCGGCGGCTGACCAGGGCCGGCCACGGCTCGGCCGGGGTCGGTCGGCGGGCCCTCTCCCGCCCTGGGAGAGGGCCCGCCCGTCGCGTCGCGCCGCGCCGCCGGGGGTTCAGACCTCCGCGGGCCGGTCCCCCGGCGCGCCGGTCCCGGTGCGGTCGCCGGCGAGCGGCACGCCGAGCTCGAGGTCCTCGACGAGCACCGGCTGTCCGGTCAGCAGGGACTCGTTGGCGGCGACGCCCACGGCCACGGCGCGGACGCCGTCGAGGTAGCCGGCCGCGCGTGCCAGCGGGTCCGGGCCGAGGCGCAGGTCGCGGCGGAAGACGTCCTTGAGCAGGATGGCGTCGCCACCGCCGTGGCCGCCGATGCCCTCGGGGATGGGCACCTCCTCGGCGCGCCGCCAGTGCTTCTGCACGACGAGCCGGTGCCCGTCGGGGCGGACGAGGTCCTCGGTGGCCTGCTCCGGGGTGGCGGAGGGGTCCAGCAGGTGGTCGCCGTGGAAGTCGACGTGTCCGCGCTCGACGACACGGAGTTCGGCCCGTCCGAGCGTTCCGTTGACGGAGACCCGGTACCCCTCCCAGGGGCTGTGCGCGTTCAGGGAGTAGGTGAGCGTGGCGCCGCGGGAGTAGTCGACCAGGACGGACATGTTGTCCTCGATGGTGATGCCGGGCGCGAAGGGGTCCTGGTCGCGCCGGTATCCGTCGTGGTGCTCGGCCTGGAGGTAGAGGGCCTCCAGGCGGGGGTCGTCGCGCAGGTCGAGGGAGAAGGGGTCGCCCGTGACGCCGGTGCCGCGCTCGGGGCGGGGGCCCATCCCGCGGGCGGCGGCGTTGGCGTCCCCGTAGAAGCGCAGGGCGCCGGACGCGTACACCCGGACCGGAACGTCGTCGATCCACCAGTTGACGAGGTCGAAGTGGTGGCTGGCCTTGTGGACGAGCAGTCCGCCGGAGTTGCTCTTCTCCCGGTGCCAGCGGCGGAAGTAGTCGGCTCCGTGCATGGTGTCCAGCACCCACTCGAAGTGGACGCTGGTGACCTCGCCGATGGCACCGTCGGCGATGACCTGGCGCAGGGTCGAGTTGCGCGGGGCGTAGCGGTAGTTGAACGTCATGACGACGTCCCTGCCGGTGTCGGCGACGGCGCGGGTGATGCGCCGGCACCCGGCGGCGTCGGTGGTCAGCGGCTTCTCCACGACGACGTCGGCGCCGGCGCGCAGGCTCCGGTCGACGAGTTCCGCGTGGGTGCGGTCGACGCTGGTGACGATGACGGTGTCGACGGCCTGCTCGCTGATCATGCGTTCCAGGTCGGCGGGCGTGTAGCGGGGCAGCCCGGCCGGCGCGTCACCGCCGAGGGCGCGCCCGACCTGCGCGTCGTAGTAGTCGATGCGACCGGGGTTGGGGTCCAGCCAGGCGACCAGTTCGCCGACGTCGGCGTGCTCGCCGGTGAGCGCGTCGACGTACATGCCGGCGCGGTGTCCGGTGCCGGCCACCGCGTAGCGGCGCCGGGGCCGGTCGGCGGGGGGTGGGGCGAACAGGGGCACGACACCGGGCCCTGGCATCGAGCCGGTGCTCCCCGCGGGGAGGGGCGCGGTGGGGTTCTGGTCGACGGGACTCTGCTTGCTCACGGGTTCTCGGCTTTCGGTCGCGGTGTCCGGCGGATCAGCAGGTCGGAAGACGGGCTTCGAGTGACCGTTCACTTTGGACGGCAGGATCTATCCTTCTCCGTAAGGGCCTGGGTGGTCCCCGCTCGGCGCGTCCCCGGGCAAGGACGCTAGTGAACGGTCACTCAAGGTGTCAATCATCGTGGAGCGGCCAGGAGGGGCACGGGTGAGCAGGGAAGTGGCGAAGCGCCGGCCGACCATCAGGGAGGTCGCCCGCCTGGCCGGGGTGTCACACCAGACGGTGTCGCGCTACCTCCGGGACGATCCGACCGTCAACGAGGCCATGCAGCAGCGCATCGGCCAGGCCATCGCGCAGCTCGACTACCGCCCGAACCTGGTGGCGCGCGCCATGCGGGACCGCAGGACGGGGCGACTGGCCCTGCTGCTGCCGTCCGGTACCGCCGGCAGCGCCCTGGAGATGCTCACCGGCGCCGCGGCGGAGGCGCACGAGGCCGGCTACGTCGTCGAGGTGGTCACGCTGGGCGGGCCGACGGAGTCCCGGGCGGGACGCGTGCTCGAACTGGCCGATTCCGGTCTCTTCGAGGGCATCCTGGCCGCGACCCCCCTGCCGGGGCTGTCCGAGCGCTCGATGTCGGGCGCCACCCCCATCGTCATCTCGGCCGACTACGACGACCAGATGCGCAGCATCGGCGAGCTCGCCGACGCCTCGACCACCGCGGAGATCATCGAACGGCTGGCCCGGCAGGGGCACCGCCGTTTCCTGCACATCGCCGGGGACTACGCCCACACCTCCGCCCGCCGCCGCAGGCAGGTCTACCTGGAGACGATCGAACGCCTCGCACTGGAGTCGTACGGGGTGGCGGACTGCGCGTGGCTGGCGGAGTCGGCCCGCCGGGCCGTGCTCGACCTGCCCGCCGACTGCGGCGTCACCGCCGTGGTGTGCGCCAACGACGTGCTCGCCGCGGGCGCGATCCGCGGTGCGGTGGAACGCGGCTGGCGCGTCCCCCACGACCTGAGCGTCACCGGGTGGGACGACAACGCGCTCGGCGCGGCCATGATGCCCTCCCTGACCACCGTATCGGTGGACCACGAGCGGCTCGGACGGCGCGCCATCAGGCGCCTGCTGGCCGTGCTGCGCGGACAGCCCGAGCCGGAGGAGCACGAGCGGATCACGTCGGTGGTCTGGCGGGAGTCGACCGCGCCGGCGCCTCAGGACTGAGCGCGCTCCGAGCGCGCCTCCCCCGGCAGGGCCGCCGCCCCCGCGGCGGCCCCGTGGGCCAGGGGCTCATGGGCCAGGAGCTCGTGGGTCTGGGGCTCCTGGGTCTGGGGCTCATGGCCCGAGGGCTCGCGGGCGAAGGGCTCCCGGGCGAGAGCCTCCCGGGCACGCGCCACGTGGGCCCGGGCCTCGGGCGGGAGAGCGTCACCGGCCGCCTCGCGGGCGGCCTCCTGCCAGGTGGCGGCCTCGCCGCGGCGTTCCTGTTCGGCCAGCGCCGCGAGCTCGGCCCAGGTCGCGCCCTCGGGGAGCGAACGCGGCGGCGGAGTGCGCATCGGCGGGACCCATCCGGCCTCCGGGTCCCAGCGGCGCACCACCCTGGCCGGCGCCCCGGCGACCACCGCGTGGTCGGGCACCTCGCCGCGCACCACGGCGCCGGCGGCGACCACCACGTTGCGGCCGAGCCGCGCCCCCGGGAGGATCACCGCCCCCGCGCCGATCCAGCCACCGGACCCTATCTCCACCGGGGCGCAGCGCGGCCACTGCTTGCCGATCGGCTGGTCGGGGTCGTCGTAGCTGTGGTTGGCGTCGGTGATGTAGACGTACGGGCCGCAGAAGACGTCGTCGCCGATGCTGATCGACTGGTGGGCGACGACATGGCTGCCGCGCCCCAGCACCACTCCCCCGCCGAGGCGCAGCACCGGCTCGCTGCCGGGGCCGAGGTCCTGGCCGGGGAGCATGCCGGCGGAGAGGGTGACCTGCTCCCCGATGACGCAGAACGGGCCGATGTGGATGGCGTGCTCGCCGAAGATGGTGCCGAGCGGGAACGCCAGCCGGGTGCCGGCGCCCAGGGCGCCGAAGCGGAACGGGCCGGGCCGGTCCGCGGAGACCGCGCCGGCCTGCCGCAGCCACCCCCAGGCGCGGTGCACCAGGCGGGAGGTCGCTCGCCGGCGCCACGCGGCCAGGGGGGCGAACAGGGGTGCGATCTGCGGCATGGGCACACGGTAGCGTGCCCGGGTTCAGGCCGATCGGGCGTCCGGCGCGGTCAGCCGCAGGGTGGTCATCAGGTCGAGGAGTTCCGCGCGGTAGAGCTTGGCGGGGTCCCGTACCTGCGGGGCGATGTGCCCGTAGACCTCCAGCGAGACCAGGCCGTGCATCCGGCCCCAGACCCGCATGGCGAGCGCGACGCCGGTGGGCGGCAGATCCGGGTAGGTCGCGCGGACGACGGCGGCGAAGTCCGGGTCGAAGTCGTCCCAGGTGTAGTCGTCGTCGGTCCAGTGGTGCCGGGCCCGCGGCCAGGCGGCGTCGACCAGCCCGGTGATCACCGCGCAGGCGCGGTGTTCGGCCTCCACGGCCGCGGCGCCCTTGGGGGCCTGGTAGCCGGGCGCCGGGTCGCCGTAGAGCAGCCGGAACTCCTCGGGGTGGCCGACGGCCCAGCGCCGGAAGGACTCGCCCACCGCGAGCACCCGCCCCGCCGGGTCGTCGGCGGGCACGCTGGCCAGCGCCGCCTCGTAGCCGTCGGCGAGCGCGGTGTAGACGTCGCCGATGAGCGTGCTGATCAGGTCGTCGCGGGTGTCGTAGTAGCTGTAGATGGCCCCGGCGGTCATGCCCATGTCGCGGGCGATCGCGCGCAGCGAGATGGCGGACGGCCCGCCCTCGGCCATCTGCCTCAGCGCGTGCGACTTGATCTCCCGGATGGTTTCCGCCCGCAGGCGTTCCCTCCGGCTCCGCATGGGTCTGTCCATGTCGAGCACCCTACAGTGATGATCTACTACACAGCGTGTTCTTTCTGCACGGCGTATGGCGTCCCCGACCGCCCACCGTTCCGCGCGGCCCGGTCAGTCGACCTCCAGCACCGCCTTGCCTGGGAGCCGCCGGCCGACCAGGCGGTCGGTGGCCTCCGCGACGTCCGTCCAGGAACCGCGCCAGCTGATCTGCGGATCCAGGGCCCCGGAGGCGACCTTGGCGGCCAGCCAGCCCATGTCGGCACCGAGGCCCGGTCCGGTGTCGGGCAGGAAGAAGCTGACGATCGAGCGGTCGTGGCGGTCGTCGCCGCCGCGCAGCGCGCCGATCTCGAACACCTCGGGGACACCGGCGGACGCGCCGAGCGCCACCAGGGTGCCGCCGCGGTGCAGGAGCTCGTAGCCGCCGACCAGGTGGGGGCCGCCGACGTTGTCGATCACGCCGTGCACGCGGTCCGTCGAGTAGCGCGGGCCGTCCGTCACCACCTCGGCGGCGCCGAGCCGGCGCAGCCCTTCGGCGGCGGACGGGTCGCTGGTGGCGGCGACCACCTCCGCGCCGCCCATGGCGGCGAGCTGGACGGCGAACCGGCCGACACCGCCACCGGCGCCGGTGACCAGGACGCGACGGCCGAGGATCGGGCCGAGCCGGTGGAGTCCGCGCAGGGCCGAGGTGGCGGCGACCGGGATGGTGCTCATGGCGCCGAGGTCGGCGTCCTCGGGGACCGCGGCGATCCGGTCGGTGGCGACGGCGCGCAGCTCGGCCCAGGCGCCGTCCCATTCGAAGGTCACCACCGGGGTGCCGACGGCCGGTCCGCTGCCGTCGGCGGCGGCCTGGACGACGACGCCCGCGGCGTCCCAGCCCAGGACGGCGCCGGGCTCGGCCTGCGGCAGCAGGTGCTTGACCTCCCCGGCGTTGAGCGAGATGGCCTTGACCCGCACCAGCGCCTGGTTCGGCGCGGGCTGGGGCTCGGGGACCTCGCCGAGTACCAGGTGACCCGGGGCGGAGTGATCGACGGTCAGGGCACGCATGAGCGCTGCTCCTCACAGAGGTTCGGTGCTGACGCGGCGATCTTGCCACTCGGTGGCACATGCCGACAAGCGGCAATCTCCTCGCGTAGGCGTTTGCCGCCGGGAGACCTTGGATTACACTGCCCGGACGATGACCTCCCCGTCCCCCACCGCCCCGCCGGCACGGCCCGACGGCCCGCTGCCGCTGCGGGAGCGGAAGAAGCTGCGCACCCGCCGGGCGCTCGCCGAGGCGGCGCTCGCGCTGTTCAGCGAGCGCGGCTACGACGCGACGACGCTGGACGACGTGGTCGACGCGGTGGAGGTCTCCAAGCGGACGTTCTTCCGGAACTACGCCTGCAAGGAGGACGTCGCGCTCGCCCCCGAGCTGGAGCTGTGGGCCCACTACCGCACCGCGGTCAGGGACCGCCCACTGACCGGCTCACTGCTGACGTTCTATCAGGAGACGCTCTTCGAGACGTTGGCCGACATGAGCGACGACTGGGAGCGGCACTTCCTGACCAGCCGCAAGCTGGCCGAGAGCACCCCGGCGCTGACCGCGCACAGCCTGGAGAACTGCTCCAGGACCACCGAGGCGGTGATCGACGCGGTGATCGAGCGCCTCGGGCCCGGGCACCCGGATCCGATACGGCTGCGGCTGCCCCTGGAGGTCGTCATCGCGGCCTGGCGGTGGGCCCTGCACCGCTGGTCCTCCCGCCCCGGCGAACCGGCCCGGGAGGATCTGGTCGCCGAGATGCGGCAGGCCTTCGCCGCCATCGGCGACAGCATGCGGCTGACCCTCGACGACGCCTGACGCTCAGGATTCCCCCGGCGGCCCAGGGCCCCCGGGCGACCAGGTCCCCCCTGACGCCAAGGGCCCGCCGGCCACCCAAGCCCACCGGCCGCAAGCTCCTCCGGCCGCCCAAACCCCCCTGACACCAGGGCCCCCTGACACCAGGGCCCCCTGACACCCAGGGCCTCTTGACGCCCAAGCTCCCCCTGCCGGCAGGGCCCAGGGGCCGGGGGCCGACAGGGCGCCGCGAGCATGCCAAGAATGCGCCGCCACTCCCCCACTCGCGCTGGGGGGACCCCCTGTTTCAGGATCGCACGAAATGATCACACAGCGCAGCCCCCCTCTCGCGGTCTGTGGATAACTCCGCCTGACCCCGCCTCGCGCCTCACCCTTCCGGCCGGGCATCCATACGGAATACGTCTTTCGCCATACGAGAAGAAACGGATCTTTGACACCGCGGAAACCTCTCCCCGGCGATCCGTTCCTAGGGTGCACGCAGGGTTGACCACCTGTTCGGGAGCGCGCGGAGCCGAGGAGCCCCCTCACTGTCATGATCACGTTCGGCCATCCGGGCGGTGCCTCCCGCGCCCATGAGCCCTCGCGCCCGCGAGCCGGCCCTCGCGCCCCCGAGCACGCGTCACCAGCCGCACGGGCACGACCGCACGTCACGATCGGAGTACCGCCATGCCGAGGATCCCACGCCGCACGCCGCGACCATCCCTCGCGGTCGCCGCCACCACGGCCGCCGTCCTGGCCGCCACCGGCATCGCCCCGGCCTCCGGCGCGGCGGGTGGGGACGGCTCCCCGAGCAACCGCAGGGTGAAGGTGGGCGTGCTGGTCATCACCATGTTCGAGGGCGAGACCGCCCCGTGGCTGGCGAACGAGTCGCTGCCGCTCTCGGTCGACGTCCCGGGGGCGTACGGCCCGGTGCGCTGCGACACCGAAGGGCTGTGCGTCCTGACGACCGGGATGGGCAAGTCGAACGCGGCCGCCACCATGAGCGCCGTCCTGGACAGCCCGCGGCTCGACTTCGACGACGCCTACTTCCTGACCGCCGGCATCGCCGGAACGCCCCCGGAGAACGGGACGCTCGGCTTCGCCGCCTGGGCGCGCTGGATCGTCGACTACGACCTCGGCCACCACCTCCTGCCCGAGACCGCGCCGGACGTCCCCCACGGCTACCTGCCGCTGGACATGGACACCAGCGTCTTCCGCCTCAACGACGACCTGGTCGAGGAGGCCTACGAGCTGACCAAGGACCTGGAGCTGGCCGACAGCGAGCGGTCTCGGGAGATCCGCTCCCGCTACCCGGGCCAGGAGGGCGTGCGGCCCTACGTCACCGTCTGCGACACCGTGACCGGCGACGACTGGTTCTCCGGCCGGGAGCTCTCCGAACGGGCGGGCTACATCACGGACCTGCGGACGGACGGTCAGGGCGAGTACTGCACCACGCAGATGGAGGACAACGCCACCGCGACCGTCCTGGCGCGCCGCGGCCACCTCGACCGCTACCTCAACCTGCGCACCGCCAGCAACTTCGACCAGCCCTATCCGGGACAGAGCGTCACCGAGCACATCGCGACCGACTCCGGGGCCTACCGGTCCTCCGTCGACAACGCCTACCTGGTGGGCTCCACCGTCGCGGACCACCTCCTGGCGCACCCACCCGTCGACTGACCGGGCCGAGCGGTGGTGGACACTGACGGACGCTGAACGGACGCTGAACGGACGGCAACCGGGACGCCCGTCGCCCCCCAACGTGGAGCCGGTCGGCGGGCGCCTCGTCCGCCGACCGGCTCACCGTGTCCGTCGCACCAGCCCTCCGGTCACCCGGCGACATCCCGCACCCCCGGCACCACCCGCACAGCCCCCGAGAGGAAGCACAGCAGATGAGTTCCGACCTGGCCTCCGACGCCGCCGACGCGGCCGGTGCCTCCGGCTCCCCCGACGGCTCCCCCGACGGCGCCCGGACGGCGACGGCCCCGGCCCCGGCCGCTCCCGGCCGCAACGGACTGGATCGCTACTTCAAGATCACCGAACGTGGCTCCACCATCGCCCGCGAGGTCCGCGGCGGCGTGGCGACGTTCTTCACCATGGCCTACATCGTGGTGCTGAACCCGCTGATCATCGGCCTCGCCCCGGACGCCGACGGCGCGACCCTCGGCGTGCCCACGGTGGCGGCGGTGACCGCGCTGGTCGCGGGCGTGATGACGATCCTGATGGGCGTGGTCGGGCGCTACCCGTTCGCGATCGCCACCGGCCTGGGTCTGAACGCCTTCGTCGCCACCACCCTGGCGCCCCAGATGACCTGGGCCGACGCCATGGGTCTGGTGGTGCTGGAGGGCCTGATCATCACCGTTCTGGTGCTGACCGGCTTCCGCACCGCCGTGTTCAACGCCATCCCCGGCCAGCTCAAGACGGCGATCAGCGTCGGCATCGGCCTGTTCATCGCGCTGATCGGGCTGGTGGACGCCGGGTTCGTGCGACGCGTCCCGGACGCCGCGGGCACCACCGTCCCGGTGCAGCTGGGCGTCGGCGGCAACCTGCAGAGCTGGCCGGTGCTGGTCTTCGCCGTGGGCGTGCTGCTGATGGCGGTCCTGGTGGCCCGCCGGGTGCGGGGCGCCCTGCTGCTCGGCATCGTGGTCACCAGCCTGCTCGCCGTGATCGTGGAGACGGTCGCCGGAGTGGGCCCGACCGTGGCCGACGACGGCACCGTCAATCCGAACGGCTGGAGCCTGGTCGTCCCGGCGCTGCCGGACAGCGTCGCCTCCGCCCCGGACTTCGGCCTGCTCGGGCAGTTCAGCCTGCTCGGCTCCATCGAGCGGATCGGCGCGGTCGCCGCCCTGCTGTTCGTGTTCACCCTGGTGCTGGCCGACTTCTTCGACACCATGGGCACCGTGGTGGGTGTCGGCGCGGAGGGCAGGCTGCTCGACGACAAGGGGCGGCTGCCGGGCATCGGGCGCGTGCTCTTCGTGGACTCGCTCGCCGCGATAGCCGGCGGCGCCGGATCCACCTCCTCCAACACCACCTACATCGAGTCGGCCGCGGGTGTCGGCGAGGGTGCCCGCACCGGCCTGGCCAGCGTGGTCACCGGGGTGCTGTTCCTGCTCGCCACCCTGTTCACCCCGCTGGTCTCCGTGGTCCCCTCCGAGGCCGCCGGCGCCGCGCTGGTGGTCGTGGGCTTCCTGATGATCACGCAGATCCGGACGATCGACTTCGACGACCACGGGATCGCCATCCCGGCCTTCCTGACCATGATCGTCATGCCGTTCACCTACTCCATCACCAACGGCATCGGCGCCGGCCTGGTCGCCTACGTCGCCATCCGCACCGCCCAGGGCCGCGCCCGCGACATCCACCCGCTGCTGTGGATCGTCAGCGCGCTGTTCCTGGCCTACTTCGCCATCAGCCCGATCCAGGACCTGCTCGGCGTGGCCTGACGGCGCCCCGCGCCGCTCGCGGCTCAGCCGCCGGGGCGGCGCGGGATCCGCACCGCGAAGACCGCCATGTCGTCGTGGCCGTCGCCGGGGTGGTGCTCGGCCAGGGTGTCCACCAGGTCCCGCACCGGAAGGCCGGCGTGGGCGGTGGCGAGTTCGGCCAGCTCCCGCAGCCCGTCGTCGAGTGGGCGTTCCGGGTGCTCGACGAGCCCGTCGGTGAAGAACACCACGGTGGAGCCGGGAGGCAGCGGGTGGGTGTGGTCGGGGCGGTGGAGGGAGGTGTCCACGCCCAGCGGCAGGCCCGGCTCGGCCTCCAGGTACTCCGCCCGCCCGTCCGGGCCGATCAGCAGGGGCGGCACGTGGCCGGCCGAGCTCCACCGCAGCCTCCACCGGTCGCCGCGCGGTTCGATGCGGGCCAGGCAGGCGGTGGTGACCGGCAGTTCGGTGACGGCGTGCACGGTCTCGTCCAGCCGGTTCAGGACGGCGCTGGGCGGCCGGCGCCGGTCGTAGAGCAGGGCGCGCAGCATGCTGCGGGTCTGTGCCATGGCCGCCGCGGCCCGCAGGTCGTGCCCGACCACGTCGCCGATGACGACGGCCACCGCGTCGTCGGGCAGCACGACGGCGTCGTACCAGTCGCCGCCCAGGCGGCCGGGCGCGGCGGCCGGCCGGTAGACGGCGGCACCGGTGAAGGGCCGGATGTCGGGCAGGGTGGGCAGCAGGAGCCGCTGGAAGTGCTCGGCGCTCTCCCGGATCCGGGAGAACAGCCGGGCGTTCTCGATCGCGATGCCGGCGGCGCCGGCGAGGGCCACCACGATGTCCTCGTCCTCGCGGTCGAACGGCTGCCCGTCGCCGCGCTCGGTCAGGTACAGGTCGCCGTAGATCTCGCCGCGGACGCTGATGGCCACGCCGAGCAGGGTGCGCATCGGTGGGTGGCCGGGCGGGAACCCGACGGACGCGGGGTGGGAGGAGATGTCGTCCACCCGCGTCGGCTCCGGATGCCGGATCAGCTGCCCGAGCACGCCGCGGCCGTGTGGGAAGTCGATCCCGGCCAGGTCGGCGCGCTCCCGTTCGGACAGGCCGGCGGTGATGAACCGCTCCAGGTGTCCGCCGGACTCGGCCAGCACGCCCAGCGCCCCGTAGCGCGCGCCGACCAGTTCCATCGCCGTGGTGACGATCCGGTGCAGCACCCGCGGCAGCTCCACCTCCCGGCTGATCGCCAGCACCGCGCCCAGCAGGCCCTCGACCCGCTGCTTGGCCTGGGCGAGTTCCGCCAGCCGCCCCGCCAGGGTCTCCAGCTCTCCGCCCACGGAGCCGGCGCCCGAGCCGGCCCCCACGCCGTGCACCAGTCCGGAACCGGGGCCGGCATCGGGATCGGAACCGGGGCCGGGGTCGCTGGTCGGTCCTGGGCCTGTTTCTTCTCCTGCCATCACGCGCCTGGGGTCGAGGGTCGGTCCGCGAAGCGGTGGGAGCCCGCCCGCGCCACCCTAGGCAGCCGGCCCCGCCGGGGCGGCCAGGCTCGCCAGCGTGCCCGCCGGATTCGCCCGTCCGTCAGCGCCTGACGCAGGTGTACGCGCCGAAGAGGGAGCGGTGGAAGGTGGCGTCGACGATCTCGAATCCGGCGGCGGTCAGCATCGGTTCGAGCAGCCAGCGGAAGGTGCTGTGCTCGGTGCGGATGTGCGTCGCCAGTTCCTCGCGGGTGTACCCGCGCGCCGGGTCGTCCACCGCCTCGTCCAGCCAGGCGTCGAAGACGGCGGCGGCGTCGGCCGGCCGGAAGTCGTAGACGAGGTCGCGCAGCCGCAGCACGCCGCCCGGCCGGAGCATCCGGGCGACGCGGTCGAGCGCCACCGCCTTCCAGAAGTCGGGCAGCTGGTGCAGGGCGTGCCGGCTGTGCACGGCGTCGGCCGGCGGACCGGCGTGCCGGTAGCTGAGGAAGCCGGCCCGGACGCACTCGATGTTGGTCAGGCCGGCGTCGGCGGCGCGGGCGCGCAGGAAGTCGCCCATCGCCGGGGAGACGTCCACCGCCACCACGCGGCGGACCAGCGGGGCGACGGCGGTGGCGAACCGCCCGGGCCCGGCGCCCAGGTCGACCACCGTGGAGGAGGCGTCGACGCCGTGCGCGCGCAGCACCGCGATGTCCTCGTCCGGCGCGGCGCCGCCCTTGCGGTCGTAGCCGGCGACGTAGTCGGGATCGAGGTGCTCCGGGCCGGCGTGGGCGAGTTCGTCGAGCATCCAGGACTGGGTCATGGGGCGATGATGCCCGGTGGGCGCGCCGGCCCGCGCGCCGTTTTCCGGTGGCGGGACGGGCGCCGCGTCACGGCCGCCCGGCGCCGCGTCACGGCCGCTCGGCGCCGCGTCACGGCCGCTCGGCGCCGCGTCAGGCCTGCCCGGCGTCCTTCGCGGCCTTCGCGGCCCGCTTGGCCTCCTGTTTGAAGGCGCGGACCCTGGCCAGCGACTCGGGGCCGGTGATGTCGGCGACCGAGCGGTGGGAGCCGGGCTCGCCGTAGGCGCCGGCCGCCTCGCGCCAGCCCTCGGGGGTGATCCCGAACTGCTTGCCGAGCAGTGCGACGAAGATCTGCGCCTTCTGCCTGCCGAATCCGGGCAACGCGTTCAGCCGCCGCAGGAGTTCCTGGCCGGTCCCGGCGTCACGCCACAGCGCGGTGACGTCGCCGCCGTAGTGCTCCACCAGGTACTGGCACAGCTGCTGCACGCGCCGCGCCATGGACCCCGGGTAGCGGTGCACGGCGGGCTTGGCGGACAGCAGCGCGGCGAACGCCTCGGGGTCGTGGGCGGCGATCTCGTGCGCGTCCAGGTCGTCGCGGCCCAGGCGCTGCGCGATGGTGTAGGGGCCGGTGAACGCCCACTCCATCGGGATCTGCTGGTCGAGCAGCATCCCGATCAGGGCGGCCAGCGGGCTGCGCCCGAGCAGTTCGTCGGCCTCGGGCTGCTGGGCGAGGTGGACGGTGGTGTTCATGGGGGTGTCGCTCCTGGTGAGGACAGGGCGTTCCTGGTCGGGGGCGTGCCTGGTCGCGCGTCGGGCGGGGAGTGGTGACGTGCCGTGGCCCATCCTCACCCGCCGTCGCCACCGGTCGGCTGACCAACACGCTGACTGGCCCGCTGGGTGGATCACGGATCGTGACGGTCGCGGGGCTCCGACTCCGCCGGGCCCGGCTCGGCGCGACCTCCACGGGCCGCGCCGGCCGGCCCCGGACGGACCGGGGATCGCCCGGAGACCCCGTTCACCTGGCGTTCAATTTGGAGTACGGCAGTCTCGTAAACGTTGCCCGCGCCGGTCCGCTTGACCATGACACCGTGTGAGGCCCTGGAGTGGAGGAGTCATGTTCACCATCGGAGACTTCGCCAGGGTCGGCCGGGTGTCGGTCCGCATGCTGCGTCACTACGACGCCATCGGGCTGCTCCGCCCGGCCCACGTCGACCCGGCCAGCGGCTACCGCTTCTACGAGGCGGCCCAGCTCGCCCGGCTCAACCGGGTCATCGCCCTGAAGGACCTCGGCTTCACCCTCCAGCAGGTTCGGGACATCCTGGACCAGCGGGTGGGGGCCGAGGAACTGCGCGGCATGCTCAGGCTGCGCCGGGCGGAGCTGGAGGCGGCGATGGCCGCCGCCTCGGCCCGCCTGGTCCAGGTCGAGGCGCGGCTCCACAGCATCGAGAGGGAGGGCGCCATGCCCACCGACGACGTCGTGATCAAGCGTGTCCCGGCCGTCCGGGTCGCCGAGCTGACCGCGGTCGCGGCCAGCTTCGGCCCCGAGGACGTCGGGCCGACCATCAGCCCGCTGTTCGAGGAACTGTACCGGCGGCTGGAGGCCGCCGGCGTGGCCATCACCGGCCACAGCATCGCCTACTACGAGGCGGCCCCGGAGGAGGGCGACGGCGCGGTCGTCTGCCACGCCGCCTTCCCGGTGGCGGTGGCACCGGATCCGGGGTACGACTTCGCCGTCGTGGACCTGCCCGCGATCGAGAGCGCGGCGACCATCGTGCACCGCGGGCCGATGGACGGCGTCATGCCGACCGCGCAGGCCCTGTCGCGGTGGATCGACGCGAACGGGCACCGTTCCACCGGGTACGCCCGGGAGCTGTACCTGGAGTGCCCGGAGAACAAGGAGGAGTGGGTGACGGAGCTGCAGGAGCCCGTCGCGCGGGCGTGACCTCCTGATCCACCGATGCCCCCCGCCTCACGCGCGCCGTGCGTGAGGCGGGGGGCGTGGAGGGTGTCTGCGACCAGGACGTAGGGGCGGGGGCGGAGGGCACGCAGGTCGCGGCGGAGGCGGGGGAAGCGGATGTAGGGCGGGCCCTGCGGGACGTCGAACTCGGCCCAGGTTCGTTTGCCGCGCGGGGTCGGGTCGGTGCCGTGGCGGTGGGCGAGGGAGGTGACGAGGAGGAGGCCCCGGCCGGTCTCGTCTTCGTGGTCGGGCGTACGCGGGTGTGGTTGCTCGCTGCTGCCGTCGTAGACCTCGATGCGCAGGCACCGGCGGGCGAAGTGGACGCCGATGGTGATCACGATGCCGCCGGCGTGCAGCACGGCGTTGGTGACGAGCTCGGAGACGACGACCGGGAGCGAGTCGGCGGTGTCCGCGTCGAGCCGCAGCCCCCAGGAGCGGATGGTCAGCAGTACCCGGCGACGGACCGCCGGGACGGCGGCCGGGATCGCGGGGGCGAAGAACTTCAACGAGGGCATGGAGCGGACTCCTCGACGAGGGATCAGGCTGGTGATTAGTGAACCGCCACACAGTCACCCTCGGTATGGTGTCGAGCACGCAATGCGGTTTACCCGGTTTACGTTCATGGGGAGCGAACGTGACGACTCGACGGCAGCCGAACGACCGACTCCGTGACGCTATCGCCGCGACCGGATGGACGTACGAGGCCCTGGCCCACGCCGTCCGCCGGGTGGCAGCCGAGAACGGCGAGATCCTGCGGACCAACAAGTCGGCGGTGGCTCACTGGGTCGACGGAGCACGCCCGTCCGGCCGGGTCGGCCAGTACCTCGCTGAGGCGCTGTCCCGACGGGCAGGCCGACCGATCACCATGAGGGAGATCGGGTTGGAGCCCGTTGATGAGGAACTGCCGTTCGTTTCGGACCCGGTGGTGGCAGCAAGGGACCTCGGCAGGGCGGATCTCGAACGTCGGCGTTTCCTGTCCGCCGCCGCTTTCACCACGACTGCTCTGTCCCTGCCACTGAACTACGACCACGAGGCTGTCTCGCGAATGCTCCGCGTGCGCAGACAGAGCGCACACGCCGGTTTGGCTGAGATCAACGTGGTGCGAGAGATCACGGCCGTTTTCAGTGCGGCGGACGAACGTCTCGGCGGCGGCCATGGCCTGACGACAGTAACCGCGTACCTTGCGGACACGGCCGCGCCATTGTTGGTGGCACGTTTTCCGTCGGAGGACGTCCGGCGCCAAGCATTCGCGGCCGTCGCGGAACTGGCGTACCTGGCCGGCTGGAAGCACCACGACCTGGGTCAGGAGGGTGCCGCGCAGCGCTATTACCTCGTGGGCTACCAACTGGCGTGTGAGGCCGATCCACACGGCCATGCCGGCTGGATGATGCGCGCCATGGCCCATCAGGCCCTGTCGCTCAAGCAACCACGCCACTGCGTCGCCCTGGTCCAAGGTGCTCTGCGTCGCAGCGTGGGACACGTGGACGGCCGAACGGAGGCACTGCTCCACATCACCCACGCCCGGGCACACGCCGCCGCAAAGGACAAGGTGGCGGCCGCTCGTGCCCTCCTCGCGGCCGAGAACGCCCTCGCGAGAGACGAGGAACCCCAACCTTCGTTTTCGGCGGTCAGCGGTCCGGCGGAAGGCACCATCGCTAGCCATACAGCCAGGACACTGACCGATCTCGCCGACCATGCCGGAACAGAGAGACAACATCGGGCGGCACTTGTTCGCTGGGACCTCAGGAAGTACAAGCGGGTACACATGCTCACCTACGCCGATCTTGGGGACTGCCTGGCCGCTCAGGCGAAGGCGGACGAGGCCGTGGCAGCGTGGGGGCAGGCGCTCGACCTCATGGAGGGTGTGTCATCAGACCGGACCCGCAAGGCCATCACGTACATCCGCCCCACCCTTGCGACCTACATCCGCCGGCGGGTTCCGGGGGCTGTGGAGCTCGATCGCCGCGCCCGTGAAGCACTGCTCTAGCCTGGGTTCCACGATTCACGGCTGGAGGTCGACCATGGCAGAGCCCACCACCGAAGAAGCACACGCACTGAAACCGGCACTTGGGTCAATGACGCTGCTCGTGGCTGCCGTGATCGTCCACGACAGGGAAACCGACCGCGTCGTACTGCTTCAGCGCGGCCCTGGGGCCAAGTTCGCGCGGGGAATGTGGGACCTTCCGGTGGGTAAGAGCGATCCCGGTGAGCCGATCATCGAGACCGCCGTCCGCGAGTTGCGAGAGGAAACTGGCCTGGTGGTCGATCCCCAGTCCCTCCGACTTGCGCACGTGATTCACGGGGCGTTCGGCGTGGAAGCTCCCAACGGATTTCTGACGGTGGTATTCGTCGCCCACGACTGGACCGGAGAGCTTCTGAACGGCGAGCCCAGCAAGCATGCCCAGGTGTGCTGGGTTGATGTGAAGGAGATCCCCCAAGAGTTCGTGCCGACAACCGCCAGCGCACTCAACAGATATCTCCACGGCGGCCCGCAGGTCACGCTGGATGGATGGAGTTAGGCCGCGCCCGTGCTTGCCTCGCGGCAGTCTCGGCAGAGGCCGGGTGCTGGTCCACGGAAGCAGCGGTCGCAGCCGTCGCAGGTGTGTAGCGGCAGGGGTGCGGGCTGCGATCTCGGCGGGCTGGCCGGCAGGGCCGGGGGAAGCCCTGCGATCAGGCGGTGGCGCAGCAGGCCGTAAGGGCTGCGCAGGCCCGTCGGCAGATCCCGGGTGAGCGTCCGCACGACCTCCTCGGCGCTCACACCGCGCTCCAACCAGACCCCCGCCAGCGGGGCCAGCGCCCTCACGGCCGACTCGGAGAGCAGCAACGCGGGCGCAGCCGCGCGGAGGCCGGACAGCAGGTCGGCGGCGGGGTCTCCGCCCCGCGGCGCGGGTGCGGGTGTGGGCGAAGACGGCTGGGGCGGGGTGGGCTCGGCGGCCGGCGGAGTCTCCCGCGCGGCCGGGTTGTCGTGGGCGACCGTGCGCGTGGTGATCCGCCCGTCCGGAAGCCGCTCGCGGCGACGCTCCAGATACCCCGCCGCCTCCAACTCCCGCAGCGCACGGGCAATGGTGACCTCGCCCTCCTGGAAGCGCCCGGCCAGCAGTTTGATGGAGATCCGCCTGCCGTCCGGCAGCGACAGGATGTACAGCGCCAGCCCGCGCGCCACCAGCGAGAGCGTCCGGTGCTGGGCGAGGTGGTTGCCAATCTTGGTGTAGCCGGAGGTGTGGCGGTACCGCACGTGGTACACGCCCGCCTGTGGAGAGCGCGGAGGCGCCGCAGCGCCCGCGCTAGACTGCGCGATAGCCATGGGGAAGGTCGTAGCTTCCTTGATGGTCAGGCCCTCGGCCGGGATGCCAGTCCCGTCGGGGGCCGTCGTCGTTTGTGGGGTTGTCGCGGAGCAGCATAGCGGGCCGAACGCGTGCCGTGGGCACGGAGTGACCACCAGTCACCCATCCGTGTGCAGCGCACGGGTTGGGGTGGGAGGGGTGGTGTTCCCCGGTCCTGACAGGGACGGCGGGGCCGGCCGGGTCCCGGTCGGCCGGGACGTGGCGCCGCACGATCCGGTGCCGGCCGGCCGATGCGCGCTACAGACCGTAGAAGTCCGCCGCCGTGCCGCCGAAGACCCGCTCCCGCTCGGCCGGCGACAGACCGGCCACCAACTCCTCCGCCGCCCCGACCACCTCCGCGTAGGAGGCGGCCAGCAGGCACACCGGCCAGTCGGAGCCGAACATCAGCCGCTCCGGCCCGAACACCTCCAGCACGGTCTCCGCGTACGGCCGCAGCATCGCCACCGTCCAGCCATCACCCCCCGGCGAGCCGACCAGCGCCGCCTCGGTGACCATCCCGGACAGCTTGCAGCAGACGTTGGGCTCGGCCGCCAACTCGCGGATCCGCCCCGCCCACGGCTCCAACTCCCGCACGGCGATCGGCGGCTTGGAGAGGTGGTCCAGGACGAAGCCCACCTCCGGCAGCGCCCGCACCGTGTCGATCGCCGCCGGCAACTGGTGCGGCAGGGTGAGCAGGTCGTACCGCAGCCCGGCCGCGCCCACCGCACGCAGCCCGCGCCGCACGTCCGGCCGGTTCAGCCAGGCCGGATCCGCCTCCCCCTGCACGAGATGGCGGATCCCCACCAGCCGGTCCCCGCCCGGCCCCTCGGCGAGGCGGGCGAGGACGTCCGCGATGTCGGGCGCGGTGAGGTCCACCCAGCCGACCACACCTCCGATGAGTTCGCTGCCGGCCGCGAGCGCCAGGAACTCCTCGGTCTCCCCGACGTCCGGCAGCACCTGCACCAGCACGGTCCGCTCGATCCCGGCCGCCTCGGCGAGCGGGGCGAGGTCGGAGGCGGAGAACCCCCGGTGGATGGGGTCCATGCCGGGCTCGGTGAGCCAGGCGTGGTCGCGGCGGGCGGGGTCCCAGACGTGGTGGTGCGCGTCGATCCGGGTCATGCGCGGCCTCCTGGACGCTGCGTCGGGCGCGGGGAGCGTAACAGGGAGATCCGATGTCCGGTAGGCCGCCGGCCGCCCCAGCGCCCGGCGTTCGATCCCGTGTCCGTCGACGGCGTTCCCCCGGTCGCCGCTTGACGTTGAGTGTGCTCCAAGTGCGAACGTAGTCCCCGGGTCGATCATGTGATCGGCGATCCGCGTCGAACGGGAGGCAACATGCGCACCACCACACTCGGCAGCAAGGGTCCCGAGGTCGGAGTGATCGGCCTGGGCTGCATGGGCATGACGCACGCCTACGACCCGACCGGCCGGGACGAGGCCACCTCCATCTCGGTGATCCACCGCGCCCTCGAACTGGGCGTCACCCTGATCGACACGGCCGACGTCTACGGCCCGTTCACCAACGAGGACCTGGTGGGGAAGGCGCTGCGCGGCCGGCGCGAGCAGGCCGTGCTGGCCACCAAGGTGGGCCTGCTGGTGGGCGGCGCGCCCGACGCCAACCCGCCGGGCCTGATCCGCAACGGGCGTCCGGAGTACGTCCGTGAGGCCATCGACGCCAGCCTGCGCCGCCTCGGCACCGACCACGTGGACCTCTACCAGCTGCACCGGGTCGACCCCGAGGTGCCGATCGAGGAGACCTGGGGCGCGCTGGCGGAGGCCGTCGCCGCCGGCAAGGCGCTGCGGATCGGGCTGTCCGAGGTCTCGGTGGAGGAGATCAAGCGCGCCCAGGCCGTGCACCCGGTGGCCTCCGTGCAGTCGGAGCTCTCGCTGTGGACCAGGGACCCGCTGGCGGAGGTCCTGCCCTACTGCGAGGAGCAGGGCATCGCCTTCCTCCCGTTCTCCCCGCTCGGCCGGGGCTTCCTGGCCGGCCGGTTCGCCAGCGGCGCCGACCTGCCCGAGGGCGACTGGCGCGCCCGGCTGCCGCGCTTCCAGGACGAGGCGCTGCGCGCCAACCAGGCGATCGTGGACGCCGTGAAGGCGATCGCGGCGCGGCGCGAGGTGACCCCGGCGCAGGTGGCGCTGGCCTGGGTGGTGGCGCAGGGCGAGTACGTGGTGCCGATCCCGGGCACCAAGACCCCCAAGTACCTGGAGGACAACGCCGGCGCCGCCGACCTGACCCTCACCCCCGAGGACCTCGCCGAGCTCGACGCCCTCCCCGCCCCGGTCGGCTCCCGCTACTGACTCCGGCGCGGCCCCGGCGGGCGCGGTTGGGGCGCGTTCTCTCTCCCTGGGTGGGCGGCCGTCGCCCACCCAGGGAGGGGAGCCGACCGCTGGAGTGAATGAGTGATGGGGGGCGGTGGGGGGAGGGAGGGAGGGGTCGCGGAGGGAGGGAGCGCGCGGAAGGAGGAAGCGCGGAGGCTGGCCGGGGGCACGGAGGGAGGAGCTGCAGAGGGAGGGAGCGCGCGGAGGGAGGGAACGCGGAGGCCTGCCGAGGGCGCGGGCCGACTTCCGCAGCGTGGCACTCTCGATTCGTGGCCAACGCCCTGTAGGGAGCCCCAGGGGGACCCCCTTTCTTAAAGGTCTCACGGAACATCGGCGTGGCGGGAGGCCCTCTTTCGAGCTGTGGAAAACTCCTGGCGGAGCCATGCCAAACAGCGAGGCCAGTGTGGCACCGCCGGTCCAGGTACGGCTGCGCCACCGCTCCCAGCACGGCGCCCTCCGCCCCGGGCATGGCGCCGTCCGTCCGGGCACGGCGCCGTCGGTGGAAAACCATGGGCGAGGCGGATCGGCGGGGCGCTACCGTCGCTGCTCCGGGGAGGGAACGGGCGTCATCGGGCGCCCCATCCCGGTACGGAGGCGCCCCCTCCGGCACGGAGGTGGCACCTCCAGGACGGACGCGGCGCCTCCGGCGGGGAGGTGCCCTCCGGCAACGGGCGAAGGGAGCCGACCGTCATGACCACGCGCACGACGACGCTGTGGCGGCCCACCGGCCCCGAGGAGCTGGAGCTGGTCCGGCAGTCGGACTGGCGGGCGTGGCCGCCGCGCCTGCCGGAGCAGCCGATCTTCTATCCCGTGCTGAACGAGGACTACGCGGTCCGGATCGCCCGGGACTGGAACGTCCCGCACCACGGCGTCGGCTACGTCACCCGCTTCGAGGTGGACAGCGCCTTCCTGGAGCGCTACCCCGTCCAGCAGGCCGGCGGGCGCACCATCCTGGAGCTGTGGGTGCCGGCGGAGGAGCTGGACGAGTTCAACGCGCACATCGTGGGGCGGATCGAGGTCGTGCGGGAGTTCCGCTGACCTGGGGTTCGCCCGGCCGGTGCGGCCCAGGGCAACCCCCGGGCCCCACCGGCCCCACCGGCGGGCGCGGCGTCCTAGCGGCCCAGGGCCTGGACGGCTCGGCGCACCATCGGTCTGCGCAGCATGGCGCCGATGGTGGTGCGGCCCTCGCAGATGTGCACGAAGGCGTTCCAGGCCGGGCGCATCAGCGTTATGGCGGCGTGCAGGGTCTGCGGGTGCCGCTCGAAGCGGGCGAGCATCTCCCGCCCCACCTTCATCTCCAGCCCCAGGGTGGACTCGATGGCGGTGGCGTAGCCGTCCGTGGCCACCTTGACGTCCGCCTCGGTGGTGGCGGTGGCGACGCGCGCCGCCTGCCGCCCGGCCAGCCGGCCGGAGCGCACCGCGTAGGAGATGCCCTCGCGGGTCCACGGCTCCAGCAGGCCGGCCGCGTCGCCGGCGACCAGCACCCGGCCGCGGTGCAGCGGGGAGTGCGGGGAGCGGCAGCGCGTCAGGTGGCCGGAGGAGATCCGCGGCGGGAAGCCGGCCAGGCCCAGCCGGTCGATGAAGGTGCGTAGGTAGGCGCGGGTCTGTTCGCCCTGGCCGCGGGCGGCGATGACGCCGACGGTGAGGGTGTCGCCCTTCGGGAAGACCCAGCCGTAGGAGCCGGGCAGCGGGCCCCAGTCGATCAGCAGCCGGCCGGCCCAGTCCTCCGCGACGCTCGGCGGGACCGGGATCTCCGCCTCCAGGCCCAGGTCGACCTGGGAGAACTCCACGCCGACGTGCGCGGCGGTGCGGCCGGCGCTGCCGTCCGCGCCGACCACGGCGCGGGCCCGGATCCGGGCGCCGTCGGCGCAGACGACGGTGACCGCGGGCGCCGCCGCCTCGGACCGGTCGGCGGACGCGGCGTCGGAGTCGTCCACGCCCTGTTCGACGCGGGCGACGGCCCGGCCGGTGAGCAGCCGGGCGCCGGCCTGTTCGGCGCGGCGGGCCAGGGCGGCGTCGAAGTCCTCGCGGGAGACCATGCCGAGCAGGGTGCGGCGTGCGCCGCGGGTGCGGGCGAAGCGTCCGTCGTGGGTGAAGGTCACCGAGTTGACGGTGGAGCGCAGCGGGATGCGGAAGCCGGGCGGCAGGCTGTCCCGGGTGATGCCGATGATGCCGCCGCCGCAGGTCTTGTAGCGGGGCAGTTCGGCCTTCTCCAGCAGCAGGACGGAGCGCCCGGCGGTGGCCGCCTCGTACGCGGCGCAGGAGCCGGCCGGGCCGGCGCCGATCACCACCACGTCCCACACACCGTCACCGTTCGGCGGCGTCAGCCCCGCGCCGGTGTCCTCGGCCGCGGCCGGCGCCTGGCCGGGCGCGCCCGCTTCGTCTCGCTCGTCGACGTGATCCCTGGTCATGGGCACCAAGCCTAAGACCGGGCGGTGTCCGGGTGCTGGCGCGGGGAGGGGGCCGTGCGGGTGGGCCCGGACTCCGCTTCGGCGGCCCGTTCGGGCGGCCGGGGGAAACGGTGGACGGCCGGCGCACACGGCCTGCGGCGGGCGGCTGCCGACTTCCGGCCGGCGAAACGTTGGACGGCCGGCGCAGCGGTCGGCCGGCGCAACGGTCGGCCGGGTGGGCGGGAGTGCGGGATCATGAGGTGCGGTGCGACGGAGCACGGCAGGGACGGGAGGTATTCGATGGTGGACGGTGCGCTGGCGGAAGCGGTGCGGTCGTTGATGCCCCGGGCGCGGCGGGAGTTGGCCGAGTTGGTGGCGTTCCGTTCGGTCGCCAACCCGTCGCTGTTCCCGGTGGAGGAGTGTCGGGCCTCGGCGCGCTGGGTGGCGGACGCCCTGGCCGCCGAGGGCGTGCCGGACGTACGGCTGCTCGAGGTGCCGGACGGCAGCACCGCCGTGTACGGGCACCTGCCGGGGCCGGACGGCGCCCCGACCGTCCTGCTGTACGCCCACCACGACGTGCAGCCGCCGCTGGACGAGGCGGCGTGGACGTCCCCCCCGTTCGAGCTCACCGAGCGGGACGGCCGCTGGTACGGGCGCGGGGCGGCGGACTGCAAGGGCAACATCCTGATGCACCTGACGGCGCTGCGGGCGCTGCGGCAGGTGGCGGGCGTCAAGCGGGACGGTGCCACCGGGGTGCGGGCGGTCGGGGAGGGCCTGGCCGGGGAGGCCGTCGCGCCGTTGCCGGTGACCGTGAAGGTCATCGTGGACGGTTCGGAGGAACAGGGCACGGGCGGGCTGGAGCGGTACGTCGCGGCCCATCCGGAGCTGCTGGCCGCGGACGCGATCGTGGTCGGGGACGCGGGGAACTTCGCGACGGGGGTGCCGACGGCGACGACGTCGCTGCGCGGGACGGTGGTGCTGCGGGTGACGGTGCGCACGCTGGCCGGCAACCTGCACTCCGGGCAGTTCGGGGGCGCGGCGCCGGACGCCCTGGCGGCGCTGATCCGGCTGCTGGACGGTCTGCGCGACGAGCACGGCGGGACGGCGGTCCCGGGGCTGGAGTCGTACCAGGCGTGGGAGGGGCTGGAGTACCCGGAGGGGCGTTTCCGCGAGGACGCCGGAGTGCTGGACGGGGTGGAGCTGATCGGCACCGGTTCGGTGGCGGACCGGTTGTGGGCCCGACCGGCGATCACCGTGGTCGGCATCGACGCGCCGTCGGTGGACGGCGCGGTGCCGGCGATCCAGTCCCGGGCGCGGGCGCTGCTGAGCCTGCGGGTGCCGCCGGGCACGGACGCCGAGGCGGCGCGGCGGGCGCTGGTGTCGCACCTGGAGGGGGCGGCGCCGTGGGGGGCGCGGGTGGAGGTGGAGCCGTGGGGGACGCCGGCGCAGCCGATGCGGGCGGACACCTCGGGGCCGGCGTACGCGGCGCTGGGCGAGGCGATGCGGGAGGCGTTCGGGCGGGAGATGGTGCTGGCCGGTCAGGGCGGTTCCATCCCGCTGTGCGAGCTGCTGCGGCGGACGTACCCGGAGGCGGAGATGGTGCTGCTGGGGGTGGAGGATCCGGGCGCCCGGATCCACGCGGTGGACGAGAGCGTGGATCCGGGGGAGCTGGAGCGGATGGCGCTGGCCGAGGCGCTGTTCCTGCGGGGCTACGCGGCGCGCTGGACGGGTCGCCCGGCGCGGCGGTCCGGGGTGGGGGCCGCGGGGGCGTAGCGCGGCGCGGGGCCCGGCGGTGCCGGCGGGCGGGCCGCGCTCCCGTTACGGGCGGCCCGCGGCCGGGCTCAGACGCGTTCCTCGACGTAGGCCGGGCCGGTGGCGCCGGAGCGGCGGCACTCCAGGGCGGCGGTCAGCCGGCGCAGCCGGACCGGGGGCAGCAGGGCGGCGGCCTCGGCCTCGTGGACGAACCGCCAGCCGCGGAGTTCGTCCTCGGGCAGCCGTATTCGGGCGATTTGCCCGGGGCTGAGGACGCCTCCGTCGAACAGCAGGCGCACCCCGCCGGGGCCGGCGGCGGAGCGGCCCTCCCAGTGGACGGCGAGGGGGCGCAGCGGGCCGGTCAGCCGCAGGCCGAGTTCCTCGCGCACCTCGCGGAGGGCGGCCTGGGCCGGGGGTTCGCCGGGTTCGGCCATGCCGCCGGGGAACTCCCAGCCGGCCTTGTAGGTCGGATCGACCAGCAGCACGCGCCCCTCCTCGTCGAAGAAGAGCACGCCGGAGGCGATGGTGGCGGCGGTGGGGCGGGGGGTGTGCACGATGGTGCACCGTCCCGGTCCGGCCCGGACGGCGTCCCACACCCGGCGGGCGACCTGTCCGGGGGTGAGCCCGGCGGTGTCCACCAGGTGGGCGTCCTTGGCCAGCCAGGGCAGCGCCTCGCGGTAGGCCGAGAGGTGGGCGAGGCGGTGGTTGAGCGCTTCCGTGTCGATGCGGTCGCCGCGTATCCGCTGCCGAATGATCGTTTCTTCGGCATCCAGCACGATGTGGTGGACGGTCAGCCCGCGGGCCGCGAGGTTGCCGAAGATCTCGTCGCGGTACTCCTGGCGCAGCAGCGTCATCGGCACCAGGACGGTGCGCGGCGGGGGCGTTCCGCCCCGGGGGCTCCGCACGGCCGCCCGTCCGCCGGTCGCCGTGGTGGTGGTGCCGCGTGCGGCGCCGGCTCCGACGGCGGTGACCGTGGCGAGCGCCCCGGGCGCATGGGTCGCCGTGCCGCCCTCCGCCCCCAGGGCCGCGCCGGCGAGCACCCGGTCGGCGCGGCCGTCGCCGCCCATGTCGTACCGGCAGTCGGCGCCGCAGCGGGCGGCGTCGGCGAGCGCGTCCTGCTGGGCGGCCCCGCCGTCTCCCGCGTCGCCGGCGCGCGGGGCGGCGTCACACGCTCCGTCCGTGCAGTACTCCCCCGTGGCCTCCTCCCCGTGGGTCTCGGCCAGTGTGAGCGCCGTCATCCGCCGCCACTGCGGCAGGTCCTGGTAGTCCGTGACGCCCCGGAGGCGTTCGGTCGGCAGCAGTCGGCGCAGCCAGGCGCCGATCTCCTCCGGGTCGAACACGCTGCTGCCGGGCATCAGGTCGGTGAGGTGTCGAACCACGGTGCTCTTGCCCACGCCGAAGGCGCCATTGATCCAGACGATCACAGCTCCCCCTCCCTTTCGTCCTAGGGCTGCCCCTCCAGCATGGTGGCCTGTGCGGAGCATCCCCCCGCGGGACACGCCGATCGCTCACGTGCCGGTTCAGGGGCCACAGCGTCACATGCCCTCCGGGCGGCACCGCCTACCGTGCCGGGGGCGCCCGACAGGGGGCATACGGTGGCACGGAGCGGACGAACAGGCGTGCGGGCAGCGCGGGTGGCGTGCGTGACGCAGACGCGCGCCCCTCCTTACCGCCTCACCCGCGACGCCCGACCTGTCAGATGTCCGCACGATCGATCGTTCAGTTTTCTGCTACGGTGACGGCACGCCAGAAACCGAGCATCCTTGAACGCTCTCGAACGCTTCGGAGTCACGAATGACCACTATCGCGGCGGAATATGGCCACATACGTCCGGTGGAGATCCACTTCGACGATCTCGACGCCATGGGCATGCTGCACAACGCGCGCTACGCCGTCCTGGTGGAGCGTGCCGTCACGGCGTACTGGGTGGAGCAGGGGTGGTCCTTCGACCCGGCGCGGTCACGCTTCGTGGACATCTTCCCGGCCGTGCGCGAGTTCCAGATCACCTTCCACCTGCCCGTCCTCGGCGTGGGCCGGGCCAACGTGCACTTCTGGATCGAGCACCTCGGCCGCACCAGCCTGGTCTACGGCTTCCGCCTGCTCTCCGACGACCTCGCCGTCGTCCACGCCGAAGGCCGCCGGGTCAACGTCAACCTCGACCCGAAGACGCTGCGCCCCGCCCCGCTGAGCGAGCCGCTGCGTGCCGCGGCGGCCCCCCTGCTGCGGCTCGCCGAACCCGTCGCCGACTGACCCACCGGGCCCCCGAGGGGCGGACGACCACCGCGGGGACGGCAACACCACCGACGCCCGGTGCGCGTGCCCGGTCGGCCCCCGGTCGGGCCGCGGTCGGCCCTGGTCAGCCCCGGCCAGCCCTGGTCAGCCCGCGGTCAGCCCCGGTCGGCCCCGTGCGGGACGGGGCCGACCGCGGGCGGGGCCGGGCCGCCCGGCGCCTCAGAGCGACAGCTCGACCGCCGCGGCGGCGGCCGCGCCGATCAGGCCGGCGTCGCCACCGAGCGTCGCCGGCACGACGTTCACGCCGCGGGCGAAGGAGAGCGTGGCGTAGTCGTCGAGATGACGCCGGACCGGCTCGAACAGCACCTCGCCGGCCGCCGCCACTCCCCCGCCGATCACCGCCACCCGGATCTCCACCAGGGTGGCGGTGGCCGCGATCGCGCCCGCCAGGGCCCGTCCCGCCCGGTCGAACGCGGCCAGGGCCACCGGTTCGCCGCGGCGCGCGTCCTGCGCCACCGCCGCCGCCGAGGCGTCCTCGCCGGCCGGGCGCCAGCCGTTCTCCCGCGCCCAGCGGGCGATCGACGTGCCCGAGGCGAGCTGCTCCACGCAGCCGGTGCCGCCGCAGACGCACGGCTCGCCGTCGAAGTCCACGGTGATGTGCCCGAGGTGCCCGGCGTTGCCGGTGCGGCCGGGCAGCAGCCGGCCGCCCAGCACCAGTCCGCCGCCCACGCCGGTGGAGACCACGAAGCACAGGGCGTCGTCCTCTCCCCGTGCGGCCCCCCAGCGGTGCTCGGCCGCCGTCATCGCCACCCCGTCCCCGGTCAGCACGGTCGGCAGGCCGCCGGCCAGCTCGGCGATCCGCGGGGCCAGCGGGAAACCGCGCCAGGCGGGGACGTTGACCGGGCTCACCGTGCCGTGCACCGCGTCGATGGGACCGGCGCTGCCGACGCCGACCGCCCGTACCCGCGACCACTGCGGGGCGGCGGTCAGCTCCGCCACGACCTCCGCCACCGAGGCCATGATCGTCTCGGCGTCCGCACGGGCCGGCGTCGGCCGCCGGCACCGGGCGTACACCTGGCCGGAGCCGTCCACCAGCGCGCCGGCGATCTTGGTCCCGCCGAAGTCCACGGCGGCGACCAGGTCACCGCCGGCCGCCGTCCACTCGGACCGCTCGACGGGCGCCCCGCCGGTCGTCGCGTCGCCCGCCGCCACGCCGCCAGGCCGGCCGTCGCGCTCCTCGCCGACCAGTGCCGATCCGTGGGTCCACGACCCGCTCCCCGTGCTCATCCGGGCTGTCTCCGTTCTGGCCACCGCGGCCGTGCACCGCCACTCCGGTTTTGACAACGTTATCAGGACGATAGTGTCAGGGGCCCGGGGTTCGGAACTCCCTCGCTTCCGAGGTCTTCGGCCCTCCTCCAGTCCGCCCAGCCTCCCGCCCGATGCCGGCGGGACCGCGACCCCCAGGAGTGCGATAACCCGTGCCCATCGACCCGCACGAGCAGGACGGCTCCGGCACCGTCAGCCGGCCGACGATGAAGGACGTCGCGCTCCACGCCGGGGTGGGCCTGAAGACCGTCTCCCGCGTGGTCAACGACGAGCCCGGGGTGACCGAGGCGACCGCCGCCCGGGTCCGCAGCGCCATCACCGCCCTGGGCTTCCGCCGCAACGACAGCGCCCGCATCCTGCGCAAGCGCCGGACCCAGAGCATCGGACTGGTCGTGGAGGACATCGGCGACCCCTTCTACGCCCAGCTGCACCGCGCCGTCGAGGAGGAGGCACACGCCCGGGGCCACCTGCTCTTCGCCGGCTCCAGCTCCGAGGAGCCGGAGCGCGAACGGGAACTCGCCCTCGCCTTCTGCGCCCGGCGGGTGGACGGCCTGATCGTGGTGCCGGCCGGGACCGACCACCGGTACCTGCTGCCGGAGATCACCGCCGGTGTCGCCACGACCTTCGTGGACCGCCCGGCCGGAGGCATCGAGTCGGACGCCGTCGTCACCGCCAACACCGAGGGCGCCCGGCTGGGCGTGGCGCACCTGGTGGCGGGCGGCCACCGGCGGATCGGCTTCGTCGGCGACCGCTCCGGCATCTACACGGCCGAGCGCCGGCTCGCCGGCTACCGGGCGGCCATGGCGGAGGCCGGGCTGCCGGTGGACGAGCGGTGGATCTGCCCGGGGCCGATCGAACCCGGGCGCGTGGCGGCCGACGTGCGACGGCTGCTGGCCGGGCCGGACCCGGTGACCGCCCTGTTCAGCGGCAACAACCGCGCCACGGTGCAGGTGCTGCGCGCCCTGGGCGACCAGCGCGACCGGATCGCCCTGGTCGGCTTCGACGACCTGGAGTTCGCCGAGCTGCTCCGGCCCGCGGTCACGGTCGTCGCCCAGGACGTCGCCGGACTCGGCCGGACCGCCGCCCAGCTGCTGTTCCGCCGCCTGGACGGGAGCGCCGGACCGCCGCGCGACGTGGAGCTGCCCACCCGGCTGATCCCCCGCGGCTCCGGCGAACTGCCCCCGGCGGCGAGCTGAGAGAAGGCGGAACGTCGGGGGAACGGCCGGGCGGAAGGGCCGACGCGGCGCCAGCCCGGGGGCGCCGAGGAGCGGGGCCGACGCGGCGGGTGGGAAGTTGTCCACAGGCCCGAACGGGTGACTGTTGCCGGCCGATCACCGCGTGGGATTCTGGAATCGGGGGTCCCCAGGGGGCGCCGGGCGCTGTGCTGCGCGCGGACCGGCCGTGACGTGCCGGTAGGCGGGAGGGGCGGGCCCGGTCACCCGCCCGGGCTCTTGTCGGGCACCCGGACGGCGAGCAGGGCGATGTCGTCCTCACCGCGGTCGGCGAACGGGACGCGTTCGAGCAGCAGGTCGCACAGGTCGTTCAGGGGGTGCCGGGCCAGCTCGGCGGCCTGCCGCCGGAGCCGGACCAGCCCGTCGTCGATGGAGCGCCCGGGGGATTCGATCAGCCCGTCGGTGTAGAGGACCAGGGTGGATCGCGGCGGCAGCGGGATGACGGCGTCGCCGTGCGGCAGGTCGGTCCCGGTGCCGAGCAGGATGCCGTGCCCGGCCTCCAGGAAGCGAGACCGTCCGTCGTGGCCGACCAGGAGCGGCGGCGGGTGGCCCGCGTTGGTCCAGCGCAGTCGCCACCGGCCGGCGCCGTGGTCCTCCACCCGGGCGAAGACCATGGTGGCCATGGAGGCCTCCGGCACCTGCGTCACCGCCCGGCCCAGCATGTCGACGATCACGCTGGGCGGCTCGGTGTGGGACAGCGCGTAGGCGCGGAGCATGTTGCGGACCTGGGCCATGCCGGCGGCGGCGTCGAGGTCGTGGCCGACCACGTCGCCGATGACCAGGGCGGTCGCCCCGTCGGGGAGGGCGAAGGCGTCGTACCAGTCGCCGCCGACCTGTGAGGCGTGCGGGGCGGGCGCGTAGCGGGCGGCCATCTCCAGGCCCGGTACGTGCGGCAGTTGCGGCAGCAGGTGGCGCTGCATGGTCTCGGCGACCCGCCGCTGCCGCTGGTACAGGCGGGCGTTGCCGAGCGCGAGCCCGGCCCGGTGGGCGATGTCGTCGAGCAGGGAGAGTTCGGCGGCGGTGAACGCCGCGGGACGGTCGGAACGGCCCAGCGTCAGGGCGCCGAGCACCTCCCGCAGGCCGTGGATCGGCGCGATGGCCGCCGAGTGGATGCCGGTCACCCGGAACAGCTCCCGCTGCGCCACCGGGATGCCCGCTTCCACGGGCCCCTGGTAGTCCTGCGGGCGGGCCAGCGCCGACGCCGCGCCGCGCAGCGCCCGGGCCAGGGGCATCACGGAATCCTGCGGGATCGGCGGCAACGGCCCCTGGAGGTCCTCCCGGGGCACCAGCGCGCCGTCCTGGTGGTGCACCACGGCGGTGCGCCACACCTCGCCGCTCTCGGTGATCAGGTCCACCACGGCCCAGTCCGCCAGCCGGGGCACCACGATCCTCACCAGCCGGCGCAGCGCCTCCTCGACGTCCAGCGTGGAGGTGAGCCGGGTGGTGGTCTCGGCGAGCAGGGCGAGGCGGTCGAGCTCGGACAACGGGGCGGCCGGATCGCCCTCCTCCGACGCGAGGGCCTCGTCGGGGGTGGCCTCGTGGAACAGCACGATCGCGCCCGTCGCGTCCTCGCCGATCCGGTAGGGGGTGACCAGCCAGGACATCCGCAGCAGGGAGCCGTCCCCGCGCTCGAACCACTCCCGCTGCCCCTGGGCGGTCCGGCCTTCCAGGAACGCCGGCCGCATCACGCAGCGGGCCCGGGGCACGGTCTGCCCACGGGCGTCCCGGTGCAGCAGGTCGTGGGCGTCACGACCGAGCAGGTCCTCGGCGGACCGGGCGAGCAGCGCCTCCGCCCGGGGGTTCGCGGCGATGATCAGCCCTTGCTCGTCCACCAGGTACAGGCCCGCGTCGGAGACGTCGGGCAGCTCCAGGAGCGGGCCTCCCGCCGCACCCGTGGGACGCCGCCCCGTGTGCCCGCCGGCCCCGTGGACGGTCATTCCCGCACCTCCTCGGCCCCGCCTCCCGCCCCGCGCTTCCATCCTCCAGCCACACCGCGCGTCTCCATCGTGACCGCTGTCTCCCGGTGGCGCCAATCCCCGCCCGCGTCCGGGTGCACTCGCGCCGCCGGGGGCAGTGCGGGGCCGTGCGCGGGCCGCCCGGGAGCCGTTCGCGGGTGGTGCGGGCGGTGCGGACGGGGCGCGGTGTCAGTGCCGACCGGCAGAATCGGAGGCATGGACGTGCGTGTGGACGGGCGTGGGGGCGGCGGGGCGGAGGCGGACGCCTCGGCCGAGGTGATCCTGGCCGGGCTCCGGCGGATCTGCCTGGCGCTGCCGGAGACCAGCGAGCGGGTCAGTCACGGGTCGCCGGCGTTCTTCGTCCGGGGCAAGCGGATCCTGGCCTACTTCGCCGACGACCCGTCCGACCTCGCCCTGTGGTGCCCGGCGCCGCCGGGCGTGCAGGAGAGCATGGTCGGGGAGGAGCCGGACCGCTTCTTCGTGCCGCCCTACGTCGGTCAGCACGGGTGGCTCGGGGTCCGGCTGAGCGACGAGCTGGACTGGGACGAACTGGCGGCGATCATCGAGGAGGCGTACCGGACGATGGCGCCGCGCCGGCTGGTGGCGCGGCTCGACGCGGAGCGCGGGGGCGCGTAGGGCGCGGCCGGCCGGGGACGGGCGCCCGGCCGCGCCGGCACACCCCCGCGGGCTCACTCCACCACGCCGTCGATCTCCAGCGTCTGCACCGAGCCGGCGGCGAAGCGCACGGAGACCGTCTTGCCGCTCACCGAGGTGTCGGTGTAGCCGGTGTAGAGGTCGCCGCCGCCCGAGGTGAGGGTGGCCCAGCGCCGCACCCGCCCCTGGCTGTCGCCGGTCACCTGGCCGAAGCGGCTGAGGTCGAAGGTCAGCGTCTGCGCCGCGCCGGGGTTCACGGCGACGATCACCAGCCGCCGGGCGGCCGGGTCGTAGGCGGCCACCGAGTTGCCCGCCAGGGTGGCCAGGATCCGCATGCCGGGCCTGATGTGCCGGGTGAACTGCGCGAGGACGTAGTACTTGGTCTGCACGGCGCCCGCCTGGAGGGTGTTCGGGTCGTAGTGGATCAGCGACCAGCCGGGGCTGGGGTCCATCACCTGCCAGTAGCACCAGGCGGTCGGGTGCAGCCAGCGGAAGTCCAGGCAGAGGTTGGTGGCCATGGACAGCCCGGTGGCGTCGTCCTGGCCGGTCTCGGAGTTCCACAGCCCCTTCCCGGCCCCGGTGACCTCCTGGTGGAGCAGGTCGCGGCGCCCGCCGGCCCCCTGGTAGCCGTGCACGTTGACCCGGGCGACCAGGGCGCGGGTCGGCGCGTCGAAGGAGGCCCAGGTGGTGCGGGCGAGGTCGTAGCTGGTCTCGTCCGAGGCGGCGATGGGGGTGCCGGCCAGTCCACGCCGGTCGAGTTCGGCGCGCAGGTGGCCGAGCACGGTGCGCTGGACGGCGGCGTCGATGTGGCAGCCCTCCTGGCGGCCGTCGGCGACCCACCAGGTGGAGGAGGGCTCGTTGAACGGCTCGACCGAGACGAACCGCACCCCCCAGCTGTCATGGGCATGACGAGCAGTGGTGGCCAGGTAGGCGGCGAACTGGCGGTAGTTCCACGGCTGGAGGTTGTTCCCGCCGTCGGCCGCCCCCGAGGGGTTGTGGTTCAGGCACATCCACCACATCGGCGAGTTGGAGAACAGCTCGGCCATCGCGCCGCGCTGGTGCGCCTTGAGCAGCGCCGCCCGCTGCACCCGGTCGGCGTTCCAGTTCCACGCCGAGGAGGCGGGGTCCTCGCTGCGCCAGTCCTGCCAGTAGCCCTCGATCTGCTTGAACCGCGGGATGTTGGGCGAGGCCACCATGGTCTCGCCGTTCACGCTGTTCCAGCTGCACGCCCCGAGGTTGTAGCGGGCGATGTTCAGCCCGAGGCCCGGCAGGGTGCGCCCGCCGTAGGAGACGGGCCGCGTGGTGAAGAACAGGTCGGCGAAGTCGTCGCGTTCGCCGAACACGTTCGCCCACCAGGCGAGTGAGGTGCCCCAGCCCTCCCACGCCCCGTACTCGGTGCCCGGGTCGATGCCGACCACGGTGTCCGCCCGCGCGGTGCCGGTCGCGAGCGCGCCGCCGACCAGTGTCGCCCCGGCGGCCGTGAGCAGTGTCCTGCGCCTCACATCACCCTCCCATCGGCGGTGTCCCCTGACGAGAGTCGGGCGCTCCTGACGGTTTGTCGAGAGGGATGACGACGGTTCCTGAGAGGTTCTGTGGCGACCTGGGGTTTTCTGTTCGCTCCTGCGGGATGCTGCGGCTCCCATCGGCTTCCGGCGCGTTCTCGCGCCGTTCGCGCGGCCTTCCGACGCGCACCGACCGAAGGGGCGCGGGGTCCGGCCGGACGCCATGCCGTCCGGCCGGACCCCGCGCGGTGAGGGCGACCGCCCGCCCTCCGTGATGGATCCGTGGGCCCGTGAGGCTTGGGCCCTTGGGGCCTGGGCCCGTGGGCCCGTCGCGCCGTCAGCCCTTGCGGCGCTTGATCTCCTCGGTGAGCTGGGGGACGACCTGGAAGAGGTCGCCGACCACACCGAAGTCGGCCAGCTCGAAGATCGGCGCCTCCTCGTCCTTGTTCACCGCCACGATGGTCTTGGAGGTCTGCATGCCGGCGCGGTGCTGGATGGCGCCGGAGATGCCCACCGCGACGTAGAGCTGCGGGGCGACGGACTTGCCGGTCTGGCCGACCTGCTGGCTGTTGGGGTACCAGCCGGCGTCCACCGCGGCGCGGGAGGCGCCGACGGCCGCACCGAGGGAGTCCGCGAGGGCCTCGATCAGCGCGAAGTTCTCCGCGCCACCGACACCGCGGCCGCCGGAGACCACGATGGCGGCCTCGGTCAGCTCCGGGCGGCCGGTGGTGGCGCGCGGGGTGCGGGAGGTCACCTTCGTGCCGGTGGCCGCCGCGGAGAAGGACACGGTGGCCGGGACCACCGAGGCGGTGGTGGGCGCCGGCTCCGGGGCGACGGCGTTGGGCTTGACGGTGATCACCGGGGTGCCCTTGGTGACGCGGGAGGTGGTGGTCCACTCGGCGGCGAACACCGACTGGGTCGTCACCGGGCCCTCGTCGCCGGCGCGCACGTCGACGGCGTCGGTGATCAGGCCGGCCTCCAGGCGCAGGGCGAGCCGCGCCGCGATCTCCTTGCCCTCGGCGGAGGACGGCACCAGGATCGCCGCCGGCTCCACCTGACGGGCGATCTGCTCCAGGGCGTCCACCTTGGGCACGACGTGGTACTGCTCGAACTCCGGGGCGTCCACGGCGTGCACGGTCGCGGCGCCGTACTCGCCGAGGACCGCGGCGGCGGCCTCGGCACCGGGCCCGAGGTGGACGGCGACCGGCTGGCCGAGACGGCGGGCCAGGGTCAGCAGTTCGAGGGTGGGCTTGCGCACGCTGCCCTCAGCGTGGTCGACGAGGACGAGGACGTCACCCATGGCTGTGCTCTCCTGATGTTGGTGGGGCGTGGGGGCTTCGAGGGAGGGATCGGGCTCAGACGAACTTCTGGCTCGCCAGGAAGTCGGCGAGCTGCACCCCGCCCTCGCCCTCGTCGGTGACGACCTTGCCCGCCTGGCGCGGCGGACGGGCGGTGACGTCGTCCACGGCGGTCCAGGCGCCGTCCAGGCCGAACTCGTCGCCGTCCAGGCCCAGGTCGTCCAGGTCGAGCTCCTCGACCGGCTTCTTCTTCGCCGCCATGATGCTCTTGAAGGAGGGGTAACGGGCCTCGCCGGACTGGTCGGTGACCGAGACGACGGCCGGGAGGGAGGCCGACAGCTCCTCCGTGGCGGCGTCGCCGTCCCGCCGGCCGGTGACCACGCCGTCGGCCACCGCGACCTCGGAGAGCAGGGTGACCTGCGGGACGCCGAGGCGCTCGGCGAGCAGCGCCGGCAGGACGCCCATGCCACCGTCGGTCGAGGACATGCCGCACAGCACCAGGTCGTAGCCGATGTGCTCGATGGCCTTGGCGAGCACCTTGGAGGTGCCCATGACGTCGGTGCCGTGCAGGTCGTCGTCGCTCACGTGCACGCCGCGGTCGGCGCCCATCTGCAGGGCGCGCCGCACGGCGTCCTCGGCGTCGTCCGGTCCCATGGTCAGCGCGATGACCTCGCTGTCACCGGCCGCCTCGGCGATGCGCAGCGCCTGCTCCACCGCGTACTCGTCCAGCTCGGAGAGCAGACCGTCGACCTCCTCGCGGTCGGTGGTGCGGTCGTCGGCGAAACCGCGCTCGCCCGAGGCGTCCGGGACGTACTTCACGCAGACAACGATCTTCACGGGCGGTCTCCTGTACTGGTCACGTTCGAATCAACCATGCTCGTCGCGCACATGCCTCGTACGCCCACCGGCAGCCTAGTTCTCCGGCGCCGGCGCACCAGGGCGGTGACACGGGCGGCTGGTCTGAGGGCCGCACGGCCTCGCACAGAGAATGTTACCCATGGGTAAGAACAAGAATTCAAGCCCTTCCCGGACAACTTCGGCGGACGCGGTGACGCCCGTGGCCGGCCGCCGCGAAGGGCGGCCGGCCACGGGCGCCTGCCGGGGAGCCGCGACGGACCGCGGCGGCCGGGTTCAGCGACCGGCCTCGCCGGCGTGCGCCATCTCCTCGGCCAGCGCCGCAGCGAAGGCGTCCACGTCCTCCGCCGTGGTGTCGAAGGAGGTCATCCAGCGCACCTCGCCGGTCGCCTCGTCCCAGGTGTAGAAGCGGAACCGCTTCTGCAGCCGCTCGGTGACGTCCCTGGGCAGCAGCGCGAAGACGGCGTTGGCCTGCACCGGCCGCACCACCCGTACCCCGGGGACCTCCCGCACCGCCGCCTCCAGCCGCCGCGCCATCGCGTTGGCGTGCCGGGCGTTGCGCAGCCACAGGTCGCCCGCGAGCAGCGCCTCGAACTGCACGGAGAGGAACCGCTGCTTGGAGGCGAGCTGCATCGCCGCCTTGCGCAGGTAGGGCAGCCCGCGCACGGCGTCCGGGTTGAGCACCACGACGGCCTCGCCGAGCATCATGCCGTTCTTGGTGCCGCCGAAGGAGAGCACGTCCACCCCGACGTCCGTGGTGAACGCGCGCAGCGGGAGGTCCAGCGTGGCGGCGGCGTTGGCGATCCTGGCCCCGTCCAGGTGCACCTTCAGGCCGTGCTGGTGGGCGTGCTCGGTCAGCGCGGCGATCTCCTCCGGGGTGTAGCAGGTGCCGAGCTCGGTGGACTGGGTGATCGAGACGACGCCCGGCTGGGCCCGGTGCTGGTCGCCGAAGCCCCACGCCTCCCGGTCGATCAGCTCACGGGTCAGCTTGCCCTCCTCGGCGGGCACGGGCAGCAGCTTCAGCCCGGCCACCTTCTCCGGCGCCCCGCACTCGTCCACGTGGACGTGCGCGGAGTCGGCGACGACGACCGCGCCCCACCGCTCGCTCATCGCCTGGAGCGCCACGACGTTGGCGCCGGTGCCGTTGAGCACCGGGTACGCGGTGGCCTGCGGGCCGAAGTGGGCGCGGAACACCTCCTGGAGGTGCTCGGTGTAGGCGTCCTCGCCGTAGGAGGTCTGGTGCCCGCCGTTGGCCTCGGCGAGGGCGGCCAGGATCTCCGGATGGATGCCGGCGTAGTTGTCGCTGGCGAAGCCGCGGCGCTCCGGGTCGTGGCGGCGACGGGCGTCGGTGCTCGGCGTGGGCGTTGCGGCCGGGGTGGCGGCGGAGCCGGTCATCGGGTGGTGTTCCGTTCCTTCATGGGTGGTGGGGTGGCGGTCGTGGGGCGTGCCGGCCGGTCGGGTAGGCCGTGGCGGGGTGCCGGTCGTGGCGGGTCAGGCCGCGGAGGGCCGGCTCCGCGTTTCCGGGGCGTCGGCGGTGATGCCCCGGGTCGAGGAGATCACGTCCTTCAGCTTCTTGTGCAGCGTCTCGTAGAACATGCTCAGCGGGAACTCGTCCGGGAGCACGGCGTCGACCAGGCCGCGCGGCGGGCCGTCCACCGGCAGGGCGTCCACGCCCCTGGCCCAGCGCGAGGCCGGGTGCGGCGCGAGGTACTCGGAGACCATGCGGTGGGCGGCGATCCAGTGCACCACCTTCGGCCGGTCGATGCCCTCCCGGTAGAGCGTCTCGATGCGCTCCAGCAGGGCGACGACGGCGCCGGGCAGCGCCTCCCAGTCCACCCACAGCCGGTTGTCGGTCCACCGCAGCACGTCGGAGCGGTGCAGGTGGGCGAAGAGCAGCTGCCCGCCGAGGCCGTCGTAGTTGCGGACCCGGCTGCCGGTCACCGGGAAGCGGAAGAGCCGGTCGAAGAAGACCGCGTACTGCACGGACCGGCCGTGCGGCTCGCCCTCGGCCTCCAGCCGGACGGCCTCCCGGAAGGCGGTGAGGTCGCAGCGCAGTTCCTCCAGGGCGTACATCCAGAACGGGTTGCGCTGCTTGATCATGAAGGGGTCGAACGGCAGGTCGCCGTGGCTGTGGGTGCGGTCGTGCACGAGGTCCCACAGCACGAAGGTCTCCAGGGCGTGCCGCTGGTCGGTGAGCAGCCGGCGGGCCTCCTCGGGCATGGGGTGGAGGCCGAGCAGGTCGACCGCGGCGCTGGAGACCCGGCGGAAGCGCACGGCCTCGCGGTCGCAGAAGATGCCGCCCCAGGAGTAGCGGCCGGGCACCTCGCGGACCGAGACGGTCTCCGGGAAGAGCACGGCGGAGTCGGTGTCGTAGCCGGCGGTGAAGTCCACGAAGCTGATCGGCACGAACATCGGGTTGTCGTACCGGTCCGCCTCCAGCCTCGCCAGCCACTCCGGCCACACCACCCGCACCAACAGCGCTTCGAGGTTGCGGTTGGGATTGCCGTTCTGCGTGTACATGGGGAAGACGACGAGGTGTTCCCGGCCGTCCCGGCGGTCCCGCGAGGGCTGGAAGGCGAGCAGGGAGTCGAGGAAGTCGGGGACGCCGAAGCCGTCCCGGCCCCACCGCTCCAGGTCGGCGACGAGGGCGTCGAGGTAGGCGGCGTCGTGCGGGAAGAGCGGGGCGAGCTCACCGACCGAGGCCACCACCTCGGCGAGCGCGGCGCGGGCCACGGCGTGCGGCGCGCCGACCTCCGCGCGGCCGGCCTGGGCGGGGCCGGTCTCGGCGCGATCTTCGACTCGGTCTTCGGCGGGGCTCTCGACGCGGCCCTCGGCACGGCCTTCGGCGGGGCCCTCGGCGGGGATCGAGCCGTCCCGGGCCTGGAGGGGGCGGATCGTCTCGACGGCGGTCTTCAGCCGGCTCCACGCCGGATGGTCGAGCGCCCCGGTGGCGGTGCTGACCGGAGTCGAAACATCGAGCTTCGGGAGATTTTTCATCGCTAGACCGCCTTCACAGAAGAATCTAACCTGCAAGGCCACCCTAGGGCGATGATTTCATCAGCGACAAGACGGCGCCGCACGGCCGCACCCATTGGGGTGACCCCCGCCCGGACCGCGGCCGAGTGACCGGATCCGAGTGGAGTACGTCACTCGCCGTCCCAGCACCGAGACGGCCCGGCGACTTTGCCCTACGCTGACGCCCACTAGGGCGCGCGCCGGGGAGTTGCTCGGCGACGTTCCCTGGCCCTCGGCCGCCCGTCCGGCCGGGCCACCCCCTTCCGTGCGGCGTCGCAGGATGGAGTGCCGTCGCGCGGTGCCACCCCTGCCCTGAACCCAGGTCACCGACCAGGTCACCGAGTTGCCGCGAGGTTCGCCGTTGACCACTCCCCTCATGCTGGTCGTCTTCGGCGGCCTGCTGGCCGCCGCCGGCCCCCGTCTGCTGCTGCGCGCCCGGTGGACCGTCAGGGAGCCCATCGTCGGCCTGTGGGTGTGGCAGTGCCTGGTGGTGGCCGTGCTCACCGCCTTCACCCTCGCCCTGCTGCTGACCACCGCCGCCGCCTGGGAGCCGCTGCGCGAACGCCTCTTCACCGGCGCGCCCAGCGAGGTGCCGCAGGCATACGACCTGGAGGGCTGGCACCCGTGGAGCGCGGTCTGCGCCGGGGCCCTCGCCCTGGCCGGGGCCCACGTGCTGCTCAGCCTCGGCCGGCAGATCCTGATCGCGCGGGCCACCCGCCGCCGGCGCCGCCGCGAACTGCTCGGCGCCGCCCCGCTGATGCCCGGTGAGACGCCCCCGCGCCGACGGCGCCTGGTGGTCCGTGAGGACCCCCGCCCCGAGGCCTGGTCACTGCCGGGCCTGGCGGACTGCCTGGTGGTCTCCACGGGCGCCCTGCGCCGCCTGACGCCCGAGGAGCTGGAGGCCGTGCGGACCCACGAGCACAACCACTCCCGCTACCGCCACCACTGGCTGCTCCAGTCCGCCTGGGCGCTCTCCGCCGCCTTCCCCCGGGTCCCCGTCTTCGCGGCCTTCGCCGAGCAGGTGCACACCCTGGTCGAGATGGCCGCCGACGACGCCGCCTCCCGCCGCCACGGCCGCCTGTCCACCGCGCTCGCCCTCATCGGCCTCAACGAGCGCCGCTCCCCCGGCCACCGCCGCCTCGCCTTCGGCGAGACCGCCCGCCGCGCCGACCGCCTCCTCCTCGGCCCCGACCGCCTCCCGCCCTCCGCCCGCCTCGGCGTGACGGTCACCGCCCTGGCCGTCCCCCTCCTCCCCGTCCTCCTGGCCGCCGCCCCGGGCCTGTCCGTGCTGTGACGCGCCACGCAAAGCCCTGCCAGGCATCACCTGGCAGGCTTCAGGGTTCGCTACTGCCTACCTTGCTTCGATCATCTCCCGGGCGACCTCCATCAGCGCGACCATCAACGCTGCCGGGACGTCACCGAACTGCGGATCGATACTCAGCACAGCCGAAGGCCAGCCGCCCCCTTCAGGAACAACGACCGCAGCGAAAGAATTCGACGTCCGATCACCGCCGAAGCGAAACTCGATCACTCGCTCCGCCGCAGTCACGTCCTCAAAATCCACCACTTCGATTTCGTGCTCACCGAACTTCACAGTACGCATCTCGCCCCCTCACCTCAGTCCAAGAACCCGGAGAATCTGCCGTCAGTGCCGAACCTGGCCCCGAGCCCGTTCGGAAGGCGGATGTCGATGACGCCTTGCCACTGGCCGCCGATCCGTCCCCGGCCACGCGTCTCGACAGCCCCCGGATGGGTGAGAATCTCATCGAGCACATCCTGACCAGTTGCATTCCAAGCCTGAGGATTCTGCCTTCCAGATGGCGTAGGCCAACCATTCGGGTTCCCGTTGCGCCCCGCGTGCTTCTGGAGGGCGCGCCCAGCCAGGGTGTACTGCCCTCGCTGATCCGACGGGTCAATCCACGCCCCCGACTCTGAAGCGAAGTCAAGATCGAGAGAGCAGTTGCTGTTGTGAACGAGTACCGGCGTTTCGTCCGCCAGCACATAGTACGTGTGGAGGTCGGAGACGGTGAGGTTGTGGACGCGGAGGGTGGCGGAGTACCAGGTCAGGGAGGCGACGGTGACCGTGGTGCCGTCGGCGGTGGTGAGGGTGTCGCCCGGGTTGAGGTCGTCGGCGTCGGTCCACCGTTTCGTGTTCTCGACCCAGAAGGGGTGGTTGTCCGTGGCGGTGAGGGTGGCGGTCTCACCGCCCGCCTCGCCGTCGGTGTCCACCACCAGGTCCACCAGGTGCTTGACGCCCTCCCCCACGATCAGGTCGGTGACCGTCTCCGCCTCGGTCCGGCCCGTGGCCGGATCAGTCGCCAGGACCCGGTCCCCCACCTCCACATCCGCGATGGCCTTGCGGGTGCCGTCGGCCATCAGGACGGGGGTGTCCGGGGTGAAGCTGTTGTCGACGCAACTGCCCCGGGACGCCGACGTGGCCTGTGCGCCGCCCGCCCGGTCCTCCATCGGGGTGCACACCCCGACGCCCGTGCCGGTCGGGTTGCAGTACACCTCGCCCGTCGCCGGGTCCAGCAGGTGGCCGCCGCCGGTGCACTGGAAGCCGACCACCGCCGTGCAGGAGCCGGCGTTGTCGAAGGTGTCCGGTGGGACAGTGCCGCCGCGCTGCAGGCCGAGACAGTCGACGATGCTGCCGCCACCCCCGCACACCCCGGACGGGCTCGCCGACTCCGGGGTCAACGGCGCACCCGGGTCGACCGGATCCACCGATGGTGAGGTGATCGGATTCGACAGGTCGATCAACAGCTGGGCGGTGATCTGGTAGTGGTGCGTCCAGGAGGTGCCGGAGATCCGGGAGTTCCACGAGCCGTCCGACCAGTACGTCCACAGGTAGTGCGTGGTGAAGGTGTAGTCGTCGGTGCGGTTGTACAGGTAGGTGTCGTCCCACCAACTGCTCTGCGTGCTCCACGCGTTGGTGCTGTTGGTGGTCTTGGTGCCAGTGATGTAGGGGGCCGGTGGGGTGGGCGGGGTGGCCGGCTTGGGCGGTCGGGCTTCCGGGCGGGCGGCGTCCGGGGCGCGCCGAACGGCGGTGTCCGTCGCGGTGGTGGACCCGCCAGGTCGGACGCTGCTGTTGCCGGTGGGCCGTTCGACCCGCGACAGGCTGCCGTCCTGGTTGACGATGTAGTAGAGGAGTCCAACGGCGTCCGCGACGGCGATCACGGTGCCCACGACCGGCACCGCGCGCAGCCCCAGCCGGGCGGCCCAGCCCGCTCCTACGCGGAGGGCGCCGCCCCAGTTGACGCCCTTCGCCGCGCGGCCGACATCGTCGACCGCCCCGTCGACGAAGTCGCCCACGCCTCGGAAGACGTCGTCCAAGCGGTTGGAGTCCCAGATGTCGCGGAACGCCTGGTCGACGTCGTCCAGGATGCCGAGGAAGTGACCGCTGGGGTCCCAGTGGCTGGTGGGGTTGGCGCCGCCGTAGCCGTAGAGGTTGGTCGAGGTGGCGTCGGTGAAGGGGACGGCGGCGGTGTCCGCGGAGGCGAAGGTGCCGGTGCCAGGGGTGTACCAGCGGGCCTGGGCGTTCACCCGACCGGTGCTGGGGTCGGTCCACGAGCCCTGGAAGCCGAGGTTGGCGCCGGTGCCGGTGCTGGCGGTGACCGCGCCGTAGGGGTCGTAGTCGCGGGAGGCCACCGTCACCACAGCGCGGGGCGGAGGGCTTTCGATCCGTGATCGGCCCATGAGATCCTGAAAATAGGGGGACCCCCCGAAGCATGCGGGGACATATCCGTAATAAGCTGGCATGTCCGCGACCTCCCCAAGGCGTCCGATCCCTGCGTGAACCAGCGAGCATCCGCCCTTCGATCCCGGGAAATTCATGGCCGCTCAGAAGATGCCGAAGAACCGGTCCCACCAACTAGGCTCCCCGGAGCCGTGGAAACGCAGGAGGGTGGCTCCGTCATAGGGGGTCATAAGCAGCTCTTCCGGAACCGCGACATACCCCGATGCAGCAAGGACTTCCTCTACCTTCTCCAGGTCACTCGCGTCGAGTTCACCTTCTGCACGCGCCTGGTCCGTCCCCAGAAAGGCGCCAGGGTTGTCGGCCGCCACCATGGTCAGGGGCGCGAACTTGCTCACCAGGACAACCGATCCTGGTCCCGCACACTGTGGCTTCCCCCGGCACCTCGACCCGGCCGTACTCGGCGGAGTCCTGGGTGTCTCGTTCGCTCTCACAACGCGTCGAGAAACGGGAGCCAAGCTGTGCGACCAGGCGGTCGAATGAAGCTGCGGCCTCGGCTGCACTGTAGCCGGCTGGAAATTCTGGCCATTCGGGATCATCCAGACGGCGCAACATTTCCATCAGATTCGCATCCCTGTCCATGATCCTCCAGTCACCGAGGGTGCTGCACCCAGATGGCGTGAGAGTCCATTCTTCACTGCGGGATGCCGCGTGCGCCGCCTGTTGGTCCGTATCCGGGTCTACCGGTGCGAAGTCGGCGGGAGCCCCGATGTGTCACCAAGGGCGACGGAACGGGCGCGGCCGGCGGTGCCCGTTCCGACGCCCCGGCCCGGTCAGAGGTGGATGGGCTCCAGGTGGGTGACCGGGAGGACCTGGGTGGACAGGCCGGCGGCGCGGACGGCGGCGCGGAGCTCGTCAACCACCTCGTGGCGGACGGTGTCGGGCAGTCGGGACGAGCCGAAGGGGGTGCGCATGTCGTCGTGGTGGCTCGGCAGCAGGTAGCGGGGCTCGCCGAGGGCCCGCAGCAGGCGGCCGAGGTAGTCGTGCACCCGGGAGTGGTCGGTCATGGAGACCATCACCACGTCCGGCCGCAGGCCGGCGAGTTCCCGCGCGGCGAAGTTGGTGCCGCCGAACATCAGCACCTTCAGCCGGCCGGGGACGGTCACCTGGTAGGCGAGGGTGCCGCCCTCCAGCAGGTCGTGGATGGTGGCCGGCGGACGCTCCGGAGGGGCGGTCAGCGTGCCGGGGGCGAAGACGCCGTAGCCGGACCGCTGGCTGTGCAGGCTGCGGATCACCTCCACGCTGTAGGCGCCGTCGCCGAAGCTGAGGTGCTCCCCGCCGGTCGCGGTGATCACGCTGCGGGTGACGCCCATCGCGGTGAGCAGGTGGCGGTGCGTCTCGGTGCCGATCACGTGGATCGTGCGGTCCCGCCACGCCGGGCGGTCCAGCAGGTACGGCACGTCGGCCATGTGGTCGTAGTGGCCGTGGCTGATCATGATCAGCTCCGGTGCGGTGCCGGCCAGTCGTCCGGTGGCGAGCAGTTCCTCGATGACCTCGGGGTGGAGGTCGAGCGGGCCGCCGGGCACCGTGTCGTCGAACCGGCTGAAGTACGGGTCGAAGTAGAGCACCCGCCCGTCGAAGGCCAGCTCCCAGCCGGCCACCCCGAGCCAGCGCAGCGTCACCCCGGCCCGGCCGTCCGTCCCCCGCCCGATCCGGGTCGCGGCGGCGGCCGGGGTCGCCGGGGCCGCGGCGGCCGGGCGGGCCGCGGCGAGTCCGGCCGCGACGCCGGCCACCCCGGCGCCGCTCAGCAGCGTCGTCCGCACCATGCCGCGCCGGCTGACCGCCGCGGCGTCCTGACCGCCCCCGTGTGCCTCACACATCACGCGTCTCCGCTCCAGTCGTCGCGACCGAGCCGTCTCGGTCGGCGTGACGGAAGCACAGCAGAGGGGCGCCGGGCCTGTCCAAGATCGATATGGCGATCAGCGCCATATCGATATGCATATCACCGCACGTCAGTGCGTGTGCACCGGTGCGCTCAGGCCCGCCAGGGAGAGCATGAGTTCCTTGATTTCGGTGGCGTGGTAGTGGTCGCGGGTGGGGGTGGGGTCGGTGCAGAGGAGGACGGGGCCGTCGTCGGGGTGGGTGGGCAGCAGGCCGTGGGTGCCGCGGACGGGGCTGGGGTCGAGGGGCACGACGTTCATGGTGTAGCGCAGGCCGAGGCGTTTGCGGAGCAGGGCGGTGGCGGCGCGTATCCGTACGTAGGGGTCGGTGGGGTTCATGAAGAGTTCGGCGGGGTCGTAGCCGGGTTTGCGGTGGATTTCGACGAGGCGGGCGTAGTCGGGGGCGTGGGTGTCGTCGAGCCAGTAGTAGTAGGTGAACCAGGCGTCGGGTTCGGCGAGGGCGATGAGGTCGCCGGCGCGTTCGTGGTTGAGGTGGTGTGTGGTTTTGCCGGTGTCGTCGAGGAGGTGGGCGATGCCGTCGAGTTCGGCGAGGGCGGCGCGGACGCGGGGGTGGTCGTGGGGGTCGCGGATGTAGATGTGGGCGATCTGGTGGTCGGCGACGGCGAAGGCGCGGGAGGTCCAGGGGTCGAGGTATTCCATGCCTTGCTGGGTGTGGACGTGGAGGAGGCCGGCGCGGCGTAGGGCGCGGTTGATGTCGATGGGGCGGCGGGCGTTGGTGATGCCGTATTCGGACAGGGCCAGGACGGTGGTGCCGGTGCGTCGGGCGTCGTCGAGGAGGGGGCCGAGGACGGTGTCGAGTTCGGTGGCGGCGTGGGTGGCGGTGGGGTGGTCGGGGCCGTGGCGTTGGAGGTCGTAGTCGAGGTGGGGGAGGTAGGCCAGGGTGAGGTCGGGGCGTTCGCGGAGCATGAGACGGCGGGTGGCTTCGGTGATCCAGGCGCTGGAGGTGATGGAGGCGGTGGGGCCCCAGTACTGGAAGAGGGGGAAGGGGCCGAGTTCGTGGGTGAGGGTGTCGTGGAGGTGGGGTGGGTGGGTGTAGCAGTCGGGGTCTTTGCGGCCGTCGGCGTGGTAGACGGGGCGTGGGGTGATGGTGTAGTCGACGTCGGCGCCCATGGCGTACCACCAGCAGATGTTGGCGACGCGGTAGCCGGGGTGGCGGGTGCGGGCGGTCTGCCAGACTTTCTCGCCGCTGACCAGGGCGTTGTGTTGGCGCCACAGGAGGACCTCGCCGAGGTCGCGGAAGTACCAGCCGTTGCCCACGATCCCGTGTTCGTCGGGCATCGCGCCGGTGAGCAGGGTGGACTGCACCGTGCAGGTGACGGCGGGCAGCACCGTGTCCAGGCGGGCCTGGAAGCCGGACTCGGCGATGCGGCGCAGGTTGGGCATGTGGGGCAGCAGGCGGGGGGTCAGCCCGACGACGTCGAGGACCAGCAGCGGGGTGGGACGGTCAGTCATCGCGTGGGCTCCGGGGTGCTGGGGATCTCGGCGGTGGTGGATTCACCGGTGGCCGTGGCACTCGCTGGTGTCAGGCCGAGGGTGAGCAGGGTCCGGCGGGTCCAGTCGAGTTCGGCGGCGATGTCGGTGGCGAGGTCGCGGTCGCGGTGGCGGGTGGTGCCGGCCACGCCGTCCGGCAGGGCGGTCCAGGTGTAGGTCTCGACCTCGACGTGGTCGGTGAGGGCCCGCCGGCCACCGAACAGCGCATCCAGGGTGTCGAGCAGGGCGGGGCGGGTGGTGGTCAGCGGTGGTGGCGGGTCGGCGTGCAGGGGGACGTGGAAGTGCACCCGCCAGGGGTTGCGGGCGGGCAGGCCCCCCGGCCACTCCAGCGCCTCCGGGAGATCGTCGACGGCCAACGGCGGCACACCCAGGTGGCCGCCGGCGGCCTCACGGACCTGGTGGAGGTAGCGCGGCTCCACCCATTCGACGGCGGCCCGGCGGTGCTCCGGGTCGGCCGGACGCGGCACCACCATGGCGCAGGACGCCTGCGTCTTGACCACCGGGACGCCTGCGGCGGCCAGCCGGTCCAGGGCCGTGCCGGGCTCCTCGTGAGCGACGGCGAGGTGGCAGGCGTCCAGACAGACGCCGATCCGCCGCGGGTCGGTGCCGGCCAGGTGGCGGACGGCCTGCTCGATGGTCTCCACCACGCAACCGGGCTCCGGCTCCAGGCCGACCCGTATGGTGCGGCCGGTGCGGGCCTCGATGTCGGCCAGGGCGTGGCCGAGCGCGCGCAGCCGCTCGGTGGCCTGGGCGGCGCGGGCGCGGTCCCAGGGGGTGCGCCAGGCAAGCGGCAGGGTCGAGACGCTGCCGCGGGCGGCGTCGTCGGGGAGCAGACCGGCCAACACGGCGGCCAGGTCGGCGGTGTAGCGGGCGCGGTCGGGGGTGGTCCAGTCGGGGTGGTAGACCCGGCCCTTGACGATCGGGTCGCCGAAGCCGCGGTAGGGGAAGCCGTTGAGGGTGACGGTCTCCAGCCCGCGCGCGGTCAGCTCGGCGCGCAGTCGCCGCACCGCGGCCGCATCGGCCGCCAGGTGCGCGGCGACGGGCGCCGGCAACCACAACCCGACCCCGAGACGGCCACCGCCCAGGCGTTCGTCACCGAGCAGGGCGGCGGCCGGCACGGCGTGCCGATCGAGCCGGTCCAGCAGATCAGGCAGGGTCTCGGCGGGGTGCACGTTGGTGCAGTAGGCCAGGTGCACGGTGGTGCCATCACGGTGCCGCAGACGCATGACCACTCACTCCTTCCGCGCGCCGCGCAACACCGAGTTACCCAGGTACGTCCCGTCCGGGGCCGCGAGGGCGGGCACCGGTGTCGCGGGCGGGGCGGCCTGGGCGGGGTCGTCCCGGCCCGGTTCGGCGTCGAGGGTGTCCGGGGGCAGGTCGAGTCGGCCGCTCTGCCCGTAGAAGGCGACGGGGTTGCGCCACAGGACCTGGTCGATCCGGTCGGTGGAGAAGCCGGCGGCGCGCATGGCCTCACCAGTGCGGCGGGTCTTCAGGGGGTCGCTGCGGCCCCAGTCGGCGGCGGAGTTCACCAGCATCCGGTCAGTGCCGTACTCGGCGAGCAGCAACACCATGCGCTCTTCGTCCATCTTGGTGTCGGGGTAGATGGAGAACCCCATCCAGCAACCGGAGTCGGCGACCATCCGCACCGTCGTCTCATTGAGGTGGTCCACCAACACCATCGCCGGATCGATCCCCGACTCCCGCACCACATCCAGCGTGCGGCGCGTGCCGGCGGCCTTGTCCCGATGCGGGGTGTGCACCAACACCGGCAAGTGGTGCTCGATGGCGAGCTGCAACTGGTGGGCGAACGCCTCGTCCTCACCCGGCGTCATCGAGTCATAGCCGACCTCACCGACCGCCACCACCCGGTTCTTCACCAGATACCGCGGCAGCACATCCAGCACACCCCGACAGCGCGGATCCTCCGCCTCCTTGGGATTCAACGCGATCGCCGCGTGGTGCCGGATACCGAACTGCGCCGCGCGATACGGCTCCCAGCCCAGCAGCGCATCGAAGTAATCCACGAAACTGCCCACGCTGGTGCGCGGCTGCCCCAACCAGAACGACGGCTCCACCACAACACGGACCCCCGCCGCATACATCCGCTCATAGTCATCGGTGGTCCGCGAGGTCATGTGAATGTGCGGATCGAAAATGCGCATGAGCGCGGCTCCATTCAGCTCCGGCCCAGGCGCAGCACGGCCAGGGCGTCGTCGGGTACGGGGCGACCGGCGGCGGTGCGCTCGGCGGCGAAATCACCGACCATCCGCAGCAGTTCGGCATCCACCCGCTCGGGCAGACCACCCACCGCAGCCAACGGAATGCCAGTGAACAGGCACTTCAACACCGCCTGACGCCACGCCGGCGCCGGGAGCACGGCGGCGCCCCACGGGCCCAGCGCGGCAGCGACCAACCGCGTGTCATTGGTACGCAACGCATCCAGCAGCAGAACCTGCACGACAGCCGCGACAGCATCGGGATCACTCAACCGCGGACCGGTGAAATCCAAGGTGTGCAACACCGCCCGACGCTCATCGGCATCACCGCCGCGATAAGCGTCCACCAGCAGATCGACGTAGGGCTTACCGACCAGCACCGGCGCAGCGAGCAGCAGCACCCGGGCGGCGTCAGCCAGGCTCCAGCCGCCGGTGTGCTCGGGGCTGGCGGCCGGGCCGGCGTGCAGCGGCCGTTCACCGGCGAGCCGGGCGGCCCGGGGCAGCAGCAGCGGCAGGCGGTCCGGATCGGCGGTCACCTCGGCCCGCAGCGCGGCCAGTTCGGCGTCGGCCGGCGGCGGCACGGCGGCGCGCAGCGCGGTGGCCAGTGTGGCGAGCGGGTCCGTGGGGGCGGCCGGGGCCGCGTCCGTGACCGAGTCCGCTGGCATGGAGGTCAGGGCGGAGGCCGGGCGGGAGACGGCGGTGGGGCGTGGCCCGGTGACGGGGACGCCGGCGGTGTCGGCGGCGTGGTGGAGGAAGCGCAGGCTCTCCCGGGCCACGCGCGGCGCGGCGTGGCCGTGTCGGGGCAGTTCCACGCTGACCAGGCCGCGGTAGCCGGTGGCCTCCAGCGCGGCCAGGACGGGCGGGAAGTCGATCTCGCCGGTGCCGAACTCCAGGTGCTCGTGCACCCCGCGCCGCATGTCGTCGATCTGCACGTTGACGACCTCGCCGCCCCAGGCCGTCACCAGGTCCGGGATCGCGCCGTCCTCCAGACAGCGACAGTGCCCGATGTCCAGCGTCAACCCGAACCCCTCCGGGGCACCGAGCCGGTCCCGCAACTCGCCGTACCCGGCCAGGGTGTCCACGAACATGCCCGGCTCCGGCTCGAAACCCAGGATGACTCCGTACCGCTGGGCCTCCGTCAGGACCTCCCGGCAGCCCGCCTCCAGGCGGCGCCACGCCTCCTCGGCCGGCAGCACCGCATCGGGGGTGCCGCTCCAAAACGACACCGCCTGCGCGCCCAGATCGGCCGCCACCCGGACCGCACGGCGCAGCAGATCCACCCGCAGCCGGGCACCCTCCGGCTCGGACAGCAGGGTCGGCTGGTGCTTGCGGTGCCGGTCCAGCAGGTACCGCGCCCCGGTCTCCACGACGACATCGAGACCGAGCCGGTCCAACCGCCGGGCCAGATCCTCCGTCCGCCGAGGCAGACCCGGATCCCACGGATCCAGGTGATGGTGGTCCAGCGTCAGCGCAACGCCGGAATATCCCAGCTCGGCGATCACGTCGAGGGCGTCGGCAAGACGGTGGTCACCAAAACCATTGGTTCCATAACCGAACCGCACGGTGCTCTCCCCTTCCGATGGTGTGGGTGTGGCGTCGACGTGGCAGGTGCCGACTCGGTCAGGTGATGACGGCGCGGCGCAGGCGGGCCGCCGTGCGGCGGGCCGCCCAGCGGCCGAGCAGGGGCAGCGCGGCGAGCGGGGAGCCGGCCGCGGCGGCCAGCGTCGCCTGGAGCAGCGGCAGCGCCCGCACGCCCTCCCCCACCGCCCCGCGTACCTGGCCGGGGCCGGGGACTCGGCGGGCGGTCAGCAGCGGCCGCCCGGCCGCGGCGGCGAAGCCGGCGGCGAGGCCGGCGGTGGCCAGGGTGACCGGGAGGTTGGCCGGTGGTGTCCGGGGCCGGAGGCGGGCCAGGGCCTGGGAGCGCGGGGCGGCTGACGGGGCGGCGGCGGAGAGGGCGGCGCCGGCGGTCACGGCGAGCGTGGTCCGCAGGGCCGCGTCCACCCGGGCCACGGTGGAGCCGGTCACCTCGTCCAGGCTCAGCCGGGTCACCCCGTGGACGTGGACGGCGGTGAGGGCGGCCGGGACGGCGGCGGCCGTCGCCCGGCGGGGGCCGGCGCCGAGCAGCACGTTGAGCCCGCGGGCCGCGGCGATGGTGGCCGGTCCGCCGCGCCGGCCGGCGGCGAGCAGGTCGTAGCTCCAGGCCGTGGCGGCGACCGCCAGCGCGCCGGCGGTCGCCGAACGGGAGCGGGTGCCCCACCAGGCGATGCCGAGGCCCGCGGCGGTCAGCCCCGCGGCGACACCGAACGCCGCCCCGGGCCGCACCCGCCCCGACGGGATGGGCCGCTCCGGCCGCTCCTCGGCGTCCACCTCACGGTCCGCCCAGTCATTGAGCGCCATACCGCCCAGATAGAGGCAGGCCGAGCAGGCGGCGAGCGCCGCGGTGCCCCGCGCGCCGTACGGGTACCCGGCCCAGGCGGCCCCGGCCAGGACGTCGCCGGGGGCGGTGAACACGGCGGGCAGCCGGACGAGTTCGGCCAGCACACCGGGGGCGGGCAGCAGCGGCGCCGGCCCGGTCGGGGTGGGGGTCGGTGCGGGGGGTGTGGCGGCGAGCGGGGCGGGGCGGGGCACCGGCCCGGTGCCGGCGCCGTCCGCCGCGGCCGCCCGGTGCCGCGCCCCGGTCAGCTGACGGCGCACCGATCGCAGCACGGCGCGGGCCGACAGGACGGTGGGGGTGCTCATCGCCCGTCCTCCGTGGTCCGGGCGGAGGCGGTGGAGGCATCGGAGGCGGTAGAGGCGTCGGAGGCGGCGGGTTCCGGGCTGCGCGGACCGGCGGCGAGCCGGTCGGCGAGGGCGCGCAGCGCCAGGTACTGCTCGTGCAGGGCGTGTCCGGCGTCCCCGGCCGGGTCCTTGAAGAAGAAGCCGAGCCCGGACAGCGGTCCGGTCATCCCGACCTGGTGGGCGCGCGCCGTGAACCGGGCCAGGTCGAGGACGAGTGGGGCGGCCAGCGCGGAGTCGCAGCCCTGCCAGGTGAACTGGAGGGTCATCCGCACCCCGAGGAAGCCCTCGAAGAGCACGTGGTCCCAGGCGGTCTTCCAGTCGCCGAGGGCGGCGACGTTGTCGATGTGCACCTCGCCGTCGACCGCCTCGCCCAGGGTGCCGGCGAGGACCCGCTGCTTGGAGGCGAGCTTGCCGGCGGCGTTGGCCGGGTCGGCCAGGGTGGCGCCGTCCCCGCCGCCGAGCAGGTTGGTGCCGGACCACGCCCGCACGGCCAGCCGGCGGGTGGCGAACATCGGCCCGAGCACCGACTTCAGCAGGGTCTCCCCGGTCTTGCCGTCGCTGCCGGCCCAGGGTAGGCCGCGGGTGGCGGCCAGTTCTTCCAGGGCGGGCAGCCGGGCGCCGGTGGAGGGGGTGAAGTCGACGAAGGGGCAGCCGGCCTGGAAGGCGGCGCAGGCGTACAGGGAGCTCGGCGGCAGCACGCCGGCTCCGCGGTCGAGGGCGCGGCGCAGCGCGGCCCAGGTGGTGTGTTCCGGGCGGGCGGGCAGCGGGGGTTCGGTGGAGGCGACGTTGACCACGACGACGCGCTCCAGCCGGTGGCGGGCGCGGAAGTCCGCCAGGTCGGCGGCGATCCGGTCGACGGCGTCGGCCGGGCGTTCGCCGCCCGCCGTCCCGGTCGCCGGGCCGGTTGCGGTCCTGGTGGGGGTGGATCCGGGGGTGGCGGCGAGCAGGCCGGGGCGGATCTCGGCGTCGGCCGCGTCGAGGTCGGCGGCGACCAGGCGCGGCAGGGCGCCGGGCAGGACGCCGCCGGCGGCGAGTTCCTCGGCGCGCTTGCGCAGCGGCGTGCTGGTGACGTCGTGTCCGCCGAAGACCAGGGCGTCCAGCGGGGGCAGGCCGGCGTGGCCGAGGTCGGGGTGCTCGGCGACCAGGCCGGTGGTCGGCGCCAGGCCGGAGCGCACGGCGGCGGCGCCGACGACGGCGGTGGTGGCGACCGAGCCGCGGGCGCCGACGAACCACACGCCGGTTCGGCCGGGGGCGGGGGTGGCCCCGGTGCCGGGCCGCGGGTCGGAGGGGGTGGGGGCTGTCATGGTGGGCTGCTCGCTTCCGGGGGGACATGGGGCCCGGCCCGGTCGCGTGGGGCGACCGGGCCGGGGGTGGTCCGGCGGGACGGGGTGGGGGTCAGGGGTCGGGGGTCAGGGGCGGGTCGGACCGGGCCGGCGGGGTCATCCGGTGGCGGCGCCCCGGCCGGTCACCGTGATGGCGTCGAACTCGGCGGAGGATCCGGGCGGGCCCTGGTACACCAGGAACACCGTGGCCTCGCCACCGGTGTCGGTGACCGGGGCCGGCGCGGTGTCGGCCCAGGAGCCGGCCCCGGTGGCCGGGAGCGTGATCGGTCCGGCGACCAGCGGGCCGTCCGGGGCACCGGCGCGGACCTCGACGCTGCCGCCCTCCACCGCGGTGGAGGCCCGCAGCGAGAAGGTGTCGATGCCGGCGAAGTCCATCGGGTCGTAGGAGATCCAGTCCCCCGGCTCCAGGCCGGTGACGGCGTAGCCGCCCTCGGCTCCGGCGCGCTGGGCGGTGGTGCCGCCGGAGATCCGGCTGGCGTACTCGGCCTGCTTGTGCTTGTTGGGGAGCACGACCGTCCCGGTGCCGGTGAGGGAGGGGATGCCCTCGCCGCCGCCGGCGTCGGTGTAGCTGGCGATGAGCAGGCCGAAGACGTTCTGCGAGGTGTCGTGGCCCTCGGCGGATCCGGTGGTGATGGTGCCGGAGCAGCCGGACGCCTCGTTGAGGTTGTGGGTGTGGCTGTCGTGGCCGAGCGCGAAGGTCACCTTCACCCGGGAGCAGTCGATGGCGGCGTCCTCGGCGTCGCTGACGGTGAGCTGGTAGTGCACCGTCTCGCCGAAGTTGAGGAACTGGCCGGCGGTGGGAGTGGTGAACTCGATGGTCGGCGCGGTGTTGCCGATGATGATGGTGGTGGTGGCGGCGGCGCTGCGGCCGCTGGGGTCGGTGACGACCAGCCGCGGGCGGTGCACGCCGTTGTCGGTGAAGGTGTGGGTGGTCTCGGTCCCGGTGGCGTCCACGGTGCCGTCGGCGTCGAGGTCCCAGCCGTAGTCGAGGTCGGTGTCGCCGTCGGGGTCGGTGGTGCCCTCGGCGGACAGGTGCACGGTCAGCGGCGCCTGCCCGTGGCCGACGTCGGCGGTGACCTTCGGGACGGGCGCGTGCGCGCCGCCGGTGAAGTCGATGCGGTACAGGGCGGTGTTGTCGTCGCCGGCGAACCAGGTGGTGCCGTAGTCGAGGACGTACAGCGAGCCGTCGGGGCCGAAGGTCATGTCGATCGGCTGGGTGCCGGACCAGGGCAGGGAGCCGATGGTGCCGGGCGAGCCGTCGCGCTCGACCTCGGTGGGCTTGATCCAGCGGCGGCCGTACTCGTAGAGGAACACCTGGCCGTCGTAGTGCTCGGGGAACTTGGTGTCGGACTTCAGCCGGCGGTCGTAGTCGTAGACCGGGCCGGCCGCCGGGGACTCGCTGCCGCAGCCGAACTCCGGCACCGAGCAGTCGTCGTAGGCGATCCAGGCGGGCTGGGCGGGCGGCAGGTCGCGCAGGCCGGTGTTGTGGGCGGAGTCGTTGACCGGGCCGCCGGCGCAGTCGAACCGGGGGCCGACCTCGCCTGTGGCGAAGTCGTAGTCGGCGTAGGTCTCGGCCTCGGTGTTGGTTCCGGTGCAGAACGGCCAGCCGTAGTTGCCGGGCTCGGTCACCCGGGCGAACTCGACCTGTCCGGCCGGGCCGCGCTCGCCGGGCCGGTCGGCGTCCGGGCCGTAGTCGCCGACCCACACGGTGCCGGTGGCGTCGTCGACGGAGATCCGGAAGGGGTTGCGGAAGCCCATGGCGTAGATCTCCGGGCGGGTGCCGGGGGTGCCGGGCGGGAAGAGGTTGCCGTCGGGCACGGTGTAGCTGCCGTCCGGGCGCACCTTGATGCGCAGGACCTTGCCGCGCAGGTCGTCGGTGTTGCCGGAGGTGCGGCGGGCGTCGTAGCCGGGGTTGCGGCCGGGCCGGTCGTCGAGCGGGCTGTAGCCCTCGGACTCGAAGGGGTTGGTGTCGTCGCCGGTGGACAGGTAGAGGTTGCCGGCGGCGTCGAACTCGATGTCGCCGCCGACGTGGCAGCACAGGCCGCGGTCGGTGTCCACGCGCAGGATCCGCTGCTCGGTGGACATGTCGAGGGTTCCGCTGGCGGGGTCGAACTTGACCCGGGAGAGCTGGTTGTAGCCGGCGAACGCGGCGAAGTCCTCGGCGGTGCCGCTGCCGGGGGCGTCGCCGGCGGGGGTGTCCAGCGGCGGGGCGTAGTAGAGGTAGACCCAGCGGTTGCGGGCGAAGTCCGGGTCGACCTGGATGCCCTGGAGGCCCTCCTCGTCGTGGGTGTACACGTCGATGGTGGCCGCGGTGGTGGTGATGCCGGCCTCGCGGGTGTAGTAGACGTGCCCGTCGCGCGCGGTGGTCAGCACGCCGCCGTCGGGCAGCACGGCCAGCGACATGGCCTCGCCGAGGACGTCTCCGCCGCGGGCGAGGGCGACCTGGTCGAAGTTGTCCGGCACGGTGGAGGAGCAGTCGGCCGGGAGCCGGCCGGCGGTGGTGAGGATGCCGCCGAGCACGGAGGCGGTGAAGTCGCGGTCCGCCCAGGCCTCCTTGGTGTGGCCGAGGCCGGTGTACCAGGCCCGACCGCCGTCATGCTCCTGACACCAGGAGATGGGGTGGTCGCCGCCCATCGCGTTGTTCCCGCCGCCGTGGTCGTAGGAGTCCTCGTCGAGCGTGGCGAGGACGTGCACGGAGTCGCGGGGGTTGGTCCGGTAGGCGTACCACTCGTCGGTCTTGGTCTCGGTGGCGTCCAGGTGCGCGGTGGAGGGGTGGTCGTGGTCCTCCACGTGGAGCGTCGCCGGCTGGACCGGCGGGTGGCCCTTGAAGTAGGCGCCGACCAGTTCGCCGTACCAGGGCCAGTCGTACTCGGTGTCCGCCGCGGCGTGGATGCCGACGTATCCGCCACCGCGGTTGATGTAGCGCTCGAACGCGGCCTGCTGGGCGTCGTCGAGGACGTCGCCGGTGGTGGAGAGCCACACGACGGTGTCGTAGTTCCGCAGCGCGCGGTCGTTGAAGACGTTTGCATCCTCGGTGGCGGTGACCCGGAAGCCGTTCGCCCGACCGAGCGCGCGGATGGCCTCGATGCCGGTGGGGATGGAGTCGTGCCGGTATCCGGCGGTCTTGCTGAACACCAGCACGTCGAGGGAGCCGCCGAGGCGGTCCGCCCCGGCCGGGTCGGGGGCGGCGACGGCCGCCGGGGCCAGCGCGGAGGCGCCGAGCAGCGCGGCGAGACCCGCGCCGAGCAGCGCGCGGGCACGGCGCCCGGAGGCCGGGGCGCCGGATCTCGTGGCGGGTCTCGCGGCGGCGGATGTCACGCCGGCTCCCGCGGCGGGTCCGGCGGCGCCGTTGCCGGTGGTACGGAGGGTGCGGGCACGCCGCTGGCGCCAGCCGGCGGCCCGGTGGAACGGGAAGGGGAGGGTGAACCGAGGCACTTCGAGCACTTCCTCCAGGTCGGTCGGCGGTGCCGGCCGCGAGGGCGGCGGGCACCGCGCGATGCGCTCCCCGGCGCCGCGGTGCGGTGCCACGGGAGCTCGGAAGAGGTCGGTCGCCGTGCTTTGGTGCTGCGTCAGGCCCGCTCGCGCGGCCGTCGGGCCGCCGGCACCCGTCGGGATGTCCGGTCCCGTCGGGCGGTCCATCCGGCGTGGCCGGCCGCGCGTCGGGCGCCCGTCCCGGGGCGCCCGGAGCTTGCTCGTTCAGTCCGCGGTCAACGTAGGTCGGGTCATGACGACGGGTCAACCCCCCGGTCGCACACCGCCGCGCCGAACCGGCCGCCGGACCCCGCCGGGAGGCGCCCGCAGTTCTCCCCCCGTTGCCCCGTTCGTCCCACGCGTTTCGGTTGCCGCGCCGTGCCTCCCCGTTGACAGCCGGCGTCGCCGGAGGGTCAATCGGAATGTCGTCACCACGGGCGCGACGCCGCGCCGGGCGGCCGGAAGCGAGGGATGCCGATGAGGTTCCACGACCGCGGCCTGGCGGCTGAGCTGGCGGCGGAGTTCGCCGGCACGCTGATCCTGATCCTCTTCGGCTGCGGCGTGGTGGCCCAGGTCTCGGCCGCCGGGGTCGGCGACCACGACAGCATCGCCTGGGCCTGGGGCCTGGGCGTGGCCCTGGGCGCCTACACGGCGGGACGGATCAGCGGGGCGCACCTGAACCCGGCCGTGTCGGTCGCGCTGGCGCTCTTCCGGGGCTTCGCCTGGCGCAAGGTGCTGCCCTACTCCCTGGCCCAGACCGCCGGGGCGTTCGTGGCGGCGCTGCTGGTGCGCTGGAACTACAGCGAGGTGCTGGCGGCGGCCGATCCCGGCCACACCCTGAAGACCCAGGGGGTGTTCTCCACGCTCCCCGGCAACGGCACCTTCCCGGTGAGCCAGTACGGCGCGCTGCGGGACCAGATCATCGGCACGGCCATCCTGGTCTTCCTGGTGCTGGTCCTCACCGACCTGCGCAACACGCCGCCGCTGGCCAACCTCGGCCCGGTCCTGATCGGGCTGGTCGTGGTGGCCGTCGGCATGGGCTGGGGCACCAACGCCGGCTACGCGATCAACCCGGCCCGCGACCTCGGCCCCCGCCTGGCCAGCTTCCTCACCGGCTACCAGGGCGCCTGGCGCGACCAGTACGGGGACCTGTATTTCTGGGTGCCGATCGTCGGTCCGCTGCTCGGCGCGGTGGTCGGCGGAGCGCTGTTCCGCTGGTTCGTCGGCTCCGGCCTGGACCGTCTGGAACGGCTGGCGGCGGAGCCGGCCCGCCCGGAGGGGGTACGCCCGCAGGCGGTGCCGCCGAAGGCCAGCCGCCCGGCCGGGAAGCGGCGGGGCCGGCGGTGACGGGCGGCCGGTGGGGGTAGACCACCGGCCGATGGGGGCGGACCCGGTCAGGGACGACGAGGCGGAGGCGACGGCACGGATGGCGGACTACATCGGCGCGGTGGACCAGGGCACCACCAGCACCCGGTTCATGGTGTTCGACCACGGCGGCAACGAGGTGGCCCGGCACCAGCTGGAGCACGAGCAGATCCTGCCGCGCTCGGGCTGGGTGGAGCACAACCCGGTGGAGATCTGGGAGCGCACGGTGGCGGCGATCACCACCACCCTGCACCGCTCCCGCCTGGCGCCGAGCGACCTGGCCGCGGTCGGCATCACCAACCAGCGGGAGACCACGGTGGTGTGGAACCGCCGCACCGGCCGGCCGTACCACAACGCCATCGTCTGGCAGGACACCCGCACCGACCGGATCGCGCAGGCCCTGGAGCGGGACGGCCGCGGCGAGGTGATCCGCGAGCGCGCCGGGCTGCCGCCGGCCGCCTACTTCTCCGCCGGCAAGGTGCAGTGGCTGCTGGAGAACGTGCCGGGCCTGCGGGAGGACGCCGAACGCGGCGACGCCGTCTTCGGCACCACGGACACCTGGGTGCTGTGGAACCTGACCGGCGGGGTGCACGGCGGGGTGCACGTCACCGACGTCACCAACGCCAGCCGCACCATGCTGATGGACCTGCGCACCCTGGACTGGGACGAGGAACTGCTCTCCTTCTTCGGCATCCCGCGGGCGATGCTGCCCACCATCCGCCCCTCCTCCTGGGCAGAGGGCTACGGCGGGCTCGACGAGCGCGGCCCGCTGGGCGGGGCGGTGCCGGTGACGGCGATCCTCGGCGACCAGCAGGCGGCCACGGTGGGGCAGGTGTGCTTCTCCCCCGGCGAGGCGAAGAACACCTACGGCACCGGCAACTTCCTGCTGCTGAACACCGGCACGGAGCCGGTGGCCTCCAGGAGCGGGCTGCTCACCACGGTGGCCTACCGCTTCGGGGAGGAGCCGGCGGTCTACGCGCTGGAGGGCTCCATCGCGGTGACCGGCTCGGCCGTGCAGTGGCTGCGCGACCAGCTCGGCATCATCAGCGGGGCGGCGCAGAGCGAGGCGCTGGCCAGGCAGGTCCCGGACAACGGCGGCATCTACTTCGTTCCCGCCTTCTCCGGGCTCTTCGCGCCGTACTGGCGGGCCGACGCGCGCGGGGCGATCGTGGGCCTGGCCCGCTACAACACCAACGCGCACCTGGCCCGGGCCACCCTGGAGGCCATCTGCTACCAGAGCCGGGACGTGGTGGAGGCGATGGAGGCGGACTCCGGGGTGGCGCTGGACGTGCTGCGGGTCGACGGCGGGGTGACCGCCAACGACCTGTGCATGCAGATCCAGGCCGACGTGCTCGGCGTGCCGGTGAGCCGGCCGGTGGTGGCGGAGACCACGGCGCTGGGCGCGGCCTACGCGGCCGGGCTGGCGGTGGGTTTCTGGCGCAGCACCGACGAGCTGCGGGCCAACTGGAACGAGGACCGCCGCTGGGAGCCGGCCTGGAGCGCGGAGCGCCGCGAGGAGGCCTACGCCGGCTGGAAGAAGGCGGTCCGGCGCACGCTGGACTGGGTGGACACCGAGTAGCCGGCCGCCCGCCGTCGCTCGTGGGCGTTCCGCCTACTCGGCGGGCACCTCGACGTGGGTGCGACCGGCCGCCTCGGCGCGCACGGCGCCCTGGGTGAGCTCGCCGAGCCAGGTGGTGAACGCCTCCGCGCGCTCGGCCGGCACGGCCACCTCGATGCGCACGGCGGCCCCCCAGGTCACCTCGCGCACCCGCCAGCCGGCGCCGCGCAGGTCGCTCTCCAGCCGGCCGGCCTCGGCGTGCCCGGCCTGCACCGCGTACAGCGCCACCGGCCTGCGCTCCAGCAGGCCGGCGGCGTCCAGCGCGGTGGAGACGGCCTCGCCGTAGGCCCGGATCAGGCCGCCGGCGCCGAGTTTGGTGCCGCCGAAGTAGCGGGTGACGACGGCCACGGTGTCGGTGACGCCCCTGCGGCGCAGCACCTCCAGCATCGGCAGGCCGGCGGTGCCGGCCGGTTCCCCGTCGTCGCTGGAGCGCTGGACGTCGCTCCACTCCCCGAGGACGTACGCCGTGCAGTTGTGCGTGGCGTTCCAGTGCTCCTTGCGGCGGGCCCGGATGAAGGCGCGGGCCGCCTCCTCGTCGCCGACCCTCGCCAGCGCGCACAGGAAGCGCGACCCGCGGACCTCGGTCTCCGATTCGAGGTCGCGGGCGATGGTCAGGTAGCGGTCCACGGCGGCTGGCCCGTTCGGTCGGTGGGGCGGGTGGGGCGGGTGCACGGCCGGCGGGGCGCGCCCCGGGCCGTACGCCCGCCTCACCGTACCCGGCGGTCCCGGGCGGCACGCGCCGGCGGGTCCCCGACCGGCCGGCCGGACGGCCGTCCCACCGCCGGGTCAGCGGCGCCGGGTCACCAGCTCGCCTTGGTCACCCCGGGCAGGTGGCCGGCGTGCGCCTCCTGCCGGAAGCGGACCCGGGAGAGCCCGAACTTGCGCAGGTGGCCGCGCGGGCGGCCGTCCACCGCGTCGCGGTTGCGCAGCCGGGTGGGGCTGGCGTCCCGGGGCTGGCGGGCCAGTTCGCGGACGGCCGCCTCCTTGACCTCGGGCGCCACCCCCGGGGCGGCGATCAGGCGTTTCAGCTCCGCGCGGCGTTCGGCGTGGCGGGCCACCACGGCGCGGCGGTGCTCGTCGCGGGCGATCTTGCTCTTCTTGGCCATCAGATCTTCTCCCCCCGGGCGCGCAGCTCGGCGACCACGGCCTCGATGCCCCGGCGGTCCACGGTCTTGATGCCCTTGGCGCTCAGGGTGAGGCGGACGTGGCGGCGCTCGCTGGGCAGCCAGTAGCGCTTGGTCTGGATGTTGGGGTCGAACCGGCGGCGGGTGCGCCGGTGGGAGTGCGAGATCTGGTTGCCGAAGGCCGGTTTGCGGCCGGTGACCTGGCAGTGCGCGGACACGGGACCTCCTGGTCGGGGCGTGGCCCGCCGGCGGCGGACGGGACGAGACCATACAGGGAATGAATGTCGTTTTCACCTTGTTGACCCGATCGCGGCGCGGACCGGACCGGTCGAGCCGTCGAGCGACCCGCCGACCGGGAGGCGACCGGGAGGCGACCGCGGACAGCCCGAGGAGTTCGGGAATGATTTGGAAATGACAATCGTTTCGCTATAGTGACCGCGCCCCGCCCACCCCGAAGGAGAGCCCGTGGCACGCAACGAACTCCGGCCGATCATCAAGCTCCGCTCCACGGCGGGCACCGGCTACACCTACGTGACCCGGAAGAACCGCCGGAACGACCCCGACCGGCTCCAGCTCCGCAAGTACGACCCGGTCGCCCGGCAGCACGTGCTCTTCCGCGAGGAGCGCTGACCCGGCCGCCGCCGCACACCCCCGACCACACCCCAAAGGGAGAACACCCCATGAAGCCCGGCATCCACCCCGAGTACCGCCCCGTCGTCTTCCGCGACCGCACGGCGGGCTTCGCCTTCCTCACCCGCTCCACCGCCGTCACCGAGCGGACCGTGGAGTGGGAGGACGGCAACACCTACCCCGTCGTGGACGTGGAGATCTCCTCCGCGAGCCACCCCTTCTACACCGGCACCGCGCGGGTGCTGGACACCGCCGGCCGCGTCGAGCGCTTCGAGCGCCGCTACGGCCGTCGCCGCTGATCCCCGCCCCGTCCACCGAAGCCCCCGGAGGAGACCGTGCCCCCGCGCCGGCAGCACGCCAAGGACGCCCGCCGCAACCGCCCCAACCCCCTCGACGCGGCCGGCATCACCTACATCGACTACAAGGACACCGACCTGCTGCGCCGCTTCATCTCCGACCGCGGGAAGATCCGCAGCCGGCGGGTGACCCGGGTGACCGCCCAGCAGCAGCGGCAGATCGCCCGCGCGATCAAGAACGCCCGTGAGATGGCCCTCCTGCCCTACGGCTCCGAGCCGGCGCCCCGGCGCAGCGCCTCCCGCGCCCAGGGATGAGGATCCGCCCGGCCGGACGCCAGGTCGGCAGGACCCCGGCCGACTTCGCCTGGTTCGACCTGGAGCGCTGAGCCCGCGCCGTCCGGCGCGGAGCCGGGAGGGCGCGGTGGAGGAGGGATCCGCCGTCCTCTCCGGCGGCGGGTCCGCCGCGGCGACACCGCTTCGCCCCCGTGACGGTGCGGTGTCGCCGCGGCGCCGGGCGGACCCGGCGGGTGGGGCGGGGCCGTTCGGTCGTCCCCGCCCGAGGACCCGGCTGTGGCGGACCGGCGCCCGTGGCGCGGCCCGGCCGCGGGTCAGGAGTAGCGGTGCCGGCGGAACATGGCCCACACGGCCTTGCCGCCCTCGCTCTTCGGCGCCCATCCCCAGGCGTCGCTACACGCGTCAACCAGCATCAGACCGCGGCCGCTCTCCGCGTCCGGGTCCGCGCCGTCACCGGCCCGCGGTTCGCCGGCGCCGGGGTCGTGCACGCTGGCCAGTATCCGGGCGCCGTCCACCCGCAGCTCCACGCATATGCCGTGGAACATCTCGGTGCGGCTGGGGGCGACGCGCAGACATCGGCCCCGGCCGCGCAGCGCGCCGCCGTGGGCGTCGGCGAGCTGGCTGTGGGCGGCGCCGGCCGCCAGGGCGCCGGCCGTCCCGCGCGCCACGCCGGCGGTCATCCCGGCGCCGCCCACGGCCGCGGCCGGGGCCGCCACCGGCATGCCGTGCCGCAGGGCGTTGGTGACCAGTTCGGACAGCACGAGCAGGCAGTCGTCGGCGAGATCGGGGGCGACCCGGTCCCCGAGGACGTCCAGGGCGAACCGCCGGCACTCGGCCACGGCCCTCGGGGTGTCGGCCAGCAGCACACACGCCGACTCGGCCGGCAGGAAACCCTGCTGATCGAGCCAGTCCCCCCACACAGCGCGAATCGTCCCAGGGCCTCGGGTGATCATCGGTTCCCCTTGAGCACAGTGCATGGCCTCACACCTCGTGTCACACGAAGCGGGCGCCGGTGACGGCACTGTCCTCGGCTCCGCCCGCGTCACATTCGGATGCCTCTTCGACTCTTCCCCGAACCCCACGGCATGCAACTGAGGCCCAGTCAGGATGCCATCCTCGCGGACGCACCCCCGAAGCGCAAGCGCAGATGCACGTGCATTTGTCGAATGCATAAGGTGCGTGCAGATGCTGGCGACATTCGGGGCGTGCGCCGTAGGGTGAACCTGGGGCCGCCGCGACCACAGTCGGCCAGTTCCCCTACAGGGGCGGCGAGTTCGATCACGACCTCGCTACCCCGGTGCTAGACTCCGCGGCTCGCGGGCGCCGTCTCCCCCGGCGGAGACGGAGACGGGGGTCGAATCGCAGCCGCAGGCGGTACCGTTTCACGGGCCGCCAGATGGCAGGGCCGGTCACCGAGACAGCAGGAGAGGGAGGGTCACAGGCATGGAGACGACCGGCAGCGGTCCCGCCTTCCGCAAGGTCCTGCTCGGGGCTCAGCTGCGCAGGCTGCGCGAGCGCGCCGGCATCACCCGCGAGGAGGCCGGCCACCTCCTGCGCAACTCCGAGTCCAAGATCAGCCGCATGGAGCTCGGGCGCGTCGGCTTCAAGGAGCGCGACGTCGCCGACCTGCTGACGCTCTACGGAGTGGACAACCCCGACGAGCGCGCCAAGCTGCTCGGGATGATGCGCGAGGCCAACGAGCCCGGCTGGTGGCAGCAGTACAGCGACACCCTGCCGCCGTGGTTCTCCACCTACATCGGCCTGGAGTACGCGGCCCGCCGCATCCGCACCTACGAGGTGCAGTTCATCCCCGGCCTGCTGCAGACCGAGGCCTACGCCCGGGCGCCGCGATCTCCGCCGGGAACACCCCGGGGCCGGAGGTCGAGCAGCGGGTCCAGGTGCGCATGGAGCGCCAGCGCATCCTGCACCGCGAGGAGGAGCCCACCGTGCTGTGGGCGGTGATCGACGAGGCCGCGCTGCGCCGCCCGATCGGCAGCCGGGAGGTGATGGCGGGCCAGTTCCAGCACCTGATCGAGATCGCCGCGAAGCCCAACATCACCCTGCAGATCGTGACCTTCCGGGCCGGCGCCCACGCCGCCGAGGCCGGAGCCTTCAGCCTGCTGCGCTTCCCCAACGAGGACGTGCCGGACGTCGTCTACCTGGAGATGCTGCCCACCGGCATGACCTCGGACAAGCCGGAGTGGGTGGACATGTACCGGTTGACGATGGAGAAGCTCAGCGTGCAGGCCGAGACGCCCGGGGCCACCGTGGCCTTCCTCGAGGAACTGCTGAAGACCATCTGAACCGGTGAAGACCGTCTGAGCGGGGCGGCGGGCGGCCGCCGCACACGGCGAACCGGCCCGTGACGGGGCTGACCACTGGACCCGTCACGGGCCGGTTCGCGTCCGGGGCGCGCACCTCAGACCAGGTGGTCGAAGTCCCCCGCACGCGCCCCGCCGATCAGCGCCACGATCTCGGCGCGGGTGTACACCAGGGCCGGGCCGAGCGGGTCGCGCGAGTTGCGGATCGCGATCTCGTCGGCGGACACCTTCGCGAACTCCACGCAGTTGCCCTGCGAGTTGCTCAGGCTGCTCTTGCACCACTCGACGTCGGTGAGCAGGCCAGCAGGCATCCCGTTGTAGATGGAGGCCATGGGTCACCTTCCCTGGGCGCCGGGCCGGCACCCATAACTCGGAGCACAACAGGTATGCGCGGGCGAGGCCCTGACGCTCTTTCGACATGCTGCGGGCGGCCCGTCACACGTCGAGCGTAGGGTAACGCTCGCGCGAATGCACGTGCATCGGCGCGCGCACCTGCCAGTGCAGGTGCACAGACGCCCGAAAGGGCAAACCGGTTCCCCCATCCGACCGTTGGGGAAACCACCCACCCGGCACCTGACAACGTTGCCGCACCAAGCCACGGGAAGCGGGAAAAATCATCAGATTTCCTCAGAAACCGTCAGGAATCACCAAATAAACCGTCAGTGCGGGACACACCACCCCACCGGCGGGACATCGGTCATCGGCGACTCGCGGGCGCGGCTCAGCCGCCCGGTGCCTGCGTCAACCGCCACAGACGCAGCGCGAGCTGCACTTCCAGGGCCGTGGACGGCTCCCGCCAGCCCCGGCCGAGCAGTTGGGCGACCCGCTCCAGCCGCTGTGCCACCGTGTTCGGATGCACGTGCAGATCGTCGGCCGCCCGGGCCACCGCACCACCCCGGGCGAAGTACGCCTCGACCGTCCTGAGCAGGTCTGTACCACGGCGCTCGTCGTACTCCAGCAACGGCCCGAGCGTCGACCGCACGAACGCCTCCGGCCCCTCCCGGTCGCCGAGCAGCACCCCCAGGAAACCGAGGTCCTCACCGGCCGCGCCCTCGCCCTCCCGGCCCAGCGCGGCCAGCGCCGACAGGCACCGCACCGCCTCGGCGTGCGCCCGCGCGATGGCGGCCGGCCCGACCGCCGGCCCGGCCGCGCCGACGGTCACCGGGCAGCGCGCCGACTCCCCCAGCCAGGCGGCGGCGCGCCGGGCCGACGACGACGGGTCGGCGTCCGGCAGCAGCAGCACCAGGCAGCCCGCGTGCTCGCCGCTGACGCCGCCGCGGGACGCCGCGAAGCGCGCCGCCGCCGGCGCCAGCCGGCTGCGCGAGCCGGCCGCCTGACGGGCCACCAGCACCGCGTGCGGGCGCAGCAGCTCCAGGCCGAGCCGGCGGCCGCGGGCCACCAGCGCCGCGGCGTCGCCGTCCGGGCGGGAGAGCAGGTCCACCACCAGCTCGCCGCGCACCCGGTCCTCGGCCTCCGCCGCGGAGCGGCGCAGGAGCAGCAGCAGCGCCGCCACCACGCCGGCCCGCTCGAACAGCCGGCGGTCCGCGTCCGGCAGCTCCCCGCGTCCGGTGAGCACCAGCGTGCCCAGCGGCTCGGCGCCCGCCGCCACGGCGCACACCCAGTTGCCGTCCTCCGGGATGGCCCGCCCCCCGGCCCGGGCGCGGCGCACCGCCTCCGTCGGGTGCGGCAGCGGGGCGGTGCCGTGCCGGGCGAGCTCGGTGCCGTCGGCGTCGAACAGGCAGATCCCGCCGCCCAGCACCTCCCCGACGGCGGCGGCCACGTCGGAGACGCCGGCGCCGCGCAGCACCAGGTCGGTGAGGCGGTCGTGCGCCTCCTCGGCGCGGCGCATGGCGTCGTTGTGCGCGCGGATGGTCTCGTTGGCGGCGTTCAGCTCGGCCAGCGCCCGGCGGGTGTCCTCCAGCCGCCTGGCGGCGTCGATGGCGACCGCGGCGTGGGCGGCCAGCGAGCACAGCAGCGCCACCTCGTCGGCGGCGAAGCGGCGCGGCGCGCGGTCGGCGGCGAAGAGCACGCCGATGACCCGGGGCCCCAGCCGCAGCGGCACGCCGAGGATGCCGACCAGGCCCTCGTCGCCGACGCCGGCGTCGATCTCGGGGGTGTGCCGGAACCGGGTGTCGGTGCGGTAGTCGGTGCTGGCGTACGGCTGGACGGTCTGCGCGACCAGGCCGCCCAGACCTTCGCCGAGGCCGAGGCGGAGCCGCTGGAAGCGCGGTGAGATGGAGCCGTCGGTGACCCGCATGTAGGTGTCGCCCGCCTCGTCGTCGCCGAGCGTCAGGTAGGCGGTGTCGGTGGACAGCAGCATCCGGGCCCGGTGCACGATCGCGCGCAGCACCGAGTCGAGGTCGCGCGGGGCGGCCAGGTCGCCGGCGGTGTCGTAGAGCGCGGCGAGCTGCGCCTCGCGGCGGCGGTGCTGGGCCAGGGTGTCGCGCACCCGCAGCGCCGTGCGCGCGGCGCGCTCCAGGCGGGCCACTGCCGCCGGTGCGGCCCCGGCGAGCCGCGCCTCGGCGGCCGGCTCGCCGAACTCCTCGGCGGGGGCGCCGTGGGCCAGCAGCTCGATCAGCCGGGCCAGCCCCTCGGTGACGACCCCCGCGGCGGCGTCCGGCTCCGGCTCCCGCCCCGCCGCGGGCCCCGGGCCTTCCGACGGGTGCCGCTGGGGCGGCTGGAGCGTTCGGGGCGGCTGCTGCGCGGAGGGCGACGGCGGGGGCACGTGGGTCGCGGCGGGGTGCTCACCGTGGCTCGGTCGACGCATGGCGCCATGCTCCCAGCTCGAACACCGTTCTCCTATCGGGTGGGCCGCTCCGCCTCCGCCGGCGGGGCGGGGCGGCCCGGGTCCTGACGCGGATCGGGCACCGCCTCCCCCGCGCCGTCGTCCGCCCCACCCGAGGCCGGTGCCGCCGGGCGCGCCGCCCCCCTCTTCCGGCCCGGGCAGGCTCCGTCCGAGGGGGTGGTCGGCGGCGTCACCGGGCGCGCCGGCGGGAGCGGTCGGGCGTCAGTCGCCCACCGGCAGCGCCCCGTCGCCGTGGGCGCGCGGCTTGACCAGGCCGGCCGGGGCCGGGTGGGCGCCGGCCCCGTCGGCCTCGAAGTCCAGGTCGGTGCCGCGGGTCTCCCGGGCCAGGCGGACGGCGACGGCGCTGATCAGCCCGGCCGCGCCCACGTACACCGCCACCGGGACGGCCGAACCCGTGGCGCCCAGCAGGGCGGTGGCCACCAGCGGGGCGATGCCGCCGGCCAGGATCGAGGCCAGCTGGTACCCGATCGAGGCGCCGGAGTAGCGCACCCGCGTCCCGAACAGCTCCGAGAAGAACGCCGCCTGCGGCCCGTACATCGCGCCGTGCAGCACCAGCCCGACCGTCACGGCCAGGGTGGTCGCGCCGAAGCCCCCGGTGGCCACCAGGCCGAAGAACGGCCACGCCCACACGGCGATGCCCAGCGCGCCGGTGAGGTAGACCGGGCGCCGGCCGAACCGGTCGGAGGCGGCGCCCCACAGCGGGATGGTCACGAAGTGCACGGCCGAGCCGATCAGCACCGCGTTCAGCACGCTGCCACGCGGCAGGTCGGTCTGGTTCTCCGCGAACACCAGCACGAACGCCGTGATCACGTAGTAGCCGACGTTCTCCCCCATCCGCGCCCCCATCGCCACCAGCACCTCGCGCCACTGGTGGCGCAGCACCTCCAGGGCCGGCGGGCGCTCGGTGCGGGCGGAGGCCCGGGCGCGGGCCTCCGCCTCCCGGTAGACCGGCGACTCGCTCACCGCGAGCCGGATCCACAGGCCGATGCCGACGAGGATGCCGGAGAGCAGGAACGGCACCCGCCAGCCCCAGGACTCGAACGCGCTGTCCGAGAGCGTGCCGGCCATCACCGCGAGCACGGCGGTGGCCAGCAGGTTGCCGCCGGGCGCGCCGGCCTGCGGCCAGGACGCCCAGAAGCCGCGGCGTCCGCGGTCCCCGTGCTCCGCGACGATCAGCACGGCCCCGCCCCACTCCCCGCCCAGCGCGAAGCCCTGCACCAGGCGCAGCAGGGTGAGCAGCACCGGCGCGGCGGCGCCGATCTGGGCGTGGGTGGGCAGCAGGCCGATCAGGAAGGTGGAGCCGCCCATCAGCAGCAGGCTGATCACCAGCAGCCGCTTGCGGCCGGTGCGGTCGCCGAAGTGGCCGAAGACCAGGCCGCCGAGCGGCCGGGCGAGGAAGCCGATGGCGTAGGTGGTGAAGGCCAGCAGGGTGCCGGTCAGCGGGTCGGACTCGGGGAAGAAGAGGGTGTTGAAGACGAGGGCCGCCGCCGAGCCGTAGAGGAAGAAGTCGTACCACTCGATGGTGGTGCCGACCAGGCTGGCGCCGACCACGCGGCGGATCGAGCGCCGCTCTCCCGGCGCGGCGGGCGTGGCGGCTCTGTGGCCGCTCTCGGGAACTGATTCGGGCATGGGGGTACCACCGTCTCTGCCCGCGCGCCGCTGGGCGGGCGCGGACGGGTAGGCGCGGACGGGTTGGGCGGGGGAACGGCCCGGGGAAGGGGCTTGGGGGGGAGGCGCGGGAGGGCTCAGCGGGCGGTCCAGCCGCCGTCCAGGGTGAGCGAGGCGCCGGTGACGCAGGCGGTGCCCGGGGTGCACAGCCAGGCCACCATCCCGGCCACCTCCTCGGGCTCGACCAGCCGCTTGACGGCCGTGCGCTCCAGGAAGACGGCCTGGGTGACCTCCTCGGCCGGCATCCCGTGCGCCCGGGCCTGGGCCTCGATCTGCCCCTCGACCAGGGCCGTGCGCACGTAGCCGGGGTTGACGCAGTTGCTGGTCACCCCGTGCGGGGCGCCCTCCAGGGCGGCGACCTTGCTGAGGCCCTCCAGGGCGTGCTTGGCCGAGACGTAGGCGGCCTTGAAGGGGCTGGCGCGCAGGCCGTGCACCGAGGAGATGTTGACGACGCGTCCCCAGCCGCGGGCGTACATGTGCGGCAGCACCCGGCGGATGAGCAGGAACGGCGCCTCCACCATCACCCGGTGGATCAGCCGGAAGGTCTCCGGGGGGAACTCGTGCAGCGGCGCGACGTGCTGCACGCCGGCGTTGTTCACCAGCACGTCGACGTCGGCCGGGAGCTTCTCCACGGCGGCGACCGGATCGGCGAGGTCGACGACGTGGGCCGTGCCGTCCAGCCGGGCGGCGACGCGTTCCACCTCGGGGTCCCGGTCGGCCAGGTGCAGGCGGGCCCCGGCGGCGGCCAACCGGGTGGCGCAGGCCAGGCCGATGCCATGGGCCGCGCCGGTGACCAGCACGGCGCGGCCGTTCAGGTCGGGGCCGGGCGTGGGCTCGGCCGGGTTCCGGTGCGCGTTCATCGGTGTCCCTCCTGTTCTCGCACGCGGTGCGACGCCACACCCCACGGGCGTGGCGCGCTCCGAGGCGGCGAACGTACGGGGAGCCGGCGCGGGCCAGCCATGGGCCGCCGCCCCACAACCCGAGTCCGTTCCATGTGGTCGCGACACACCCGTGGCGTCGCCAGGGCGCGGCACGGGACGGCGCGGCGGCGCGCGGACCGCCCGACCGGGCTGGCGGCGGCGCGTCCCGCCCCGGCGGGGATGTGCGGCACACCACGGCCGGTCGGCGAACTGTGTGGTGGCGCCACATGGCCCGCCGCGAGGGCACTCCCTACATTCCGACAGGCGCCCGTCCGGCCGCCGGTGGCGTCGCGGACCGGGCGCCCGGGACGCCGCGGAGTGGGAGATCCGGCCCGCTCGGGGAAGGACTCCACCGGGGAAGGACTCCACCGGGGAAGGACTCCACCGGGGGCCGGAGTCCCGGGACGGGAGTCCCGCCGACGGAGCGGCGCTCCGCCAACGCTCCACAGCCCCTGCCCCCTCGGTCGGGCAGCGCGAGATCAGGAGAACGGATGATGGAGACCGCACGGACCTCGCCCGCCCCGCACGGTGACGACCGGCCGGACGGCGAGGTCCTCTGGCGGCCGAGCGAGCGCCGGGTGGCCGAGGCACGGGTGACCGACTACCGCCGGTGGCTCGCGGAGCGCCGCGGGGTGGTTCCCGCCGCCGGCTACGAGGGCCTGTGGCGCTGGTCGGTGGCCGACCCGGACGCCTTCTGGGACTCGGTCTGGGAGTACTTCGACGTCCTCGGCGAGCGCGGCTCCGGCCCGGTGCGCGAGGGCGGTCCGATGCCGGCGGTGCGCTGGTTCCCCGGCGCCACGCTGAACCACGCGCGCAACGCGCTGCGGCGGGCCCTGACCGAGCCGGACGCGCTGGCCCTGGTGGCCCGGAACGAGGCCGGCGAGAGGCGGGCCTGGAGCTACCGGGAGCTGGCCGCCGAGGTGGCCCGGGTCGCCGAGGGGCTCCGGGAGCTGGGGGTGCGGCGCGGGGACCGGGTGGCCGCCTACCTGCCGAACGTGCCGGAGGCCGTGATCGGCCTGCTCGCCACCGCCTCGCTGGGCGCCGTCTTCTCCTCCTGCTCCCCGGACTTCGGCGCCTCGGCCGTCCTCGACCGGTTCGCCCAGATCGACCCCGCCGTGCTGCTGGCCGTCCCGGGGTACCGGTACGGCGGCCGGTACCACGACCGCTCCGCCGAGCTCTCCCGGATCGCCGCCGGCCTGCCCGGGCTGCGCGCGATGGTGCTGGTGCCGCCGGGGGCGGGCGTCGGCCCGGAGGCGGAGGCGGCCGGCGGGCCGCCGCCGGCCGTGCCCACGCCGGTGGTGGACTGGTCCGAACTGGGCCCGGCCGCCGGCGCCGCGCCGCCGCTGCCGTCCTTCGAGGAGGTGCCGTTCGAGCACCCGCTGTGGGTGGTGTACTCCTCCGGCACCACCGGGCTGCCCAAGCCGATCGTGCACGGGCACGGCGGCATCGTCCTGGAGCACCTGAAGACGCTGGCCTTCCACCAGGACATCGGCCCGGACGACGCCTTCAGCTGGTACACGACCACCGGCTGGATGATGTGGAACTACCTGGTCGGCGGCCTGCTGACGGGCAGCCGCGTGGTGCTCCACGACGGCAGCCCGGTCCACCCGGACCCGCTCGCGCTGTGGCGGATCGCCGCCGAGGAACGGCTGACCTACCTGGGGGTGGGCGCGCCCTTCCTGGCCGCGTGCGCCAAGCAGGGCCTGCGACCGGGCCGGGACCTCGACCTGTCGGCGCTGCGCGGCATCGGCTCCACGGGCGCACCGCTGTCCCCGGAGGGCTTCCGCTGGGTCTACTCCACCGTGGGCCGGGACGTGCTGCTGGGCTCCTTCTCCGGGGGGACGGACGTGTGCACCGGATTCCTCGGCCCCTCTCCCCTGCTCCCGGTGCGGTCCGGGGTGCTGGCCTGCCGGACCCTCGGCTCGGCGGTGGAGTCCTTCGACCCGCAGGGGCGTCCGCTGGTCGGCGAGACGGGCGAACTGGTGCTGACCGCGCCGATGCCGTCGATGCCGGTGGGGTTCTGGAACGACGAGGACGGCTCCCGCTACCGCGCCGCCTACTTCGAGGACTTCCCCGGGGTGTGGCGGCACGGCGACTGGATCACGGTGCGCCCGGACGGCGGGTGCGTGATCCACGGGCGCTCCGACGCGACGCTGAACCGGGCCGGGGTCCGGATGGGCACCGCCGAGTTCTACCGGGTGGTGGAGGAGTTCCCGGAGGTGGCGGACTCGCTGGTGGTGGACACCAGCGGCGCCGGGGACGGGGAGGGCCGGCTGGTGCTCTTCGTGGTGCCGGCGCCCGGGCGGGTGCTCGACGACGGGCTGCGCCAGCGGATCCGCGCGGCGCTGCGCGCCCGGCTCTCCCCCCGGCACGTGCCGGACGTGGTGCGCGAGCTGCCCGGGGTGCCGCGGACGCTCTCCGGCAAGAAGCTGGAGATCCCGGCCCGGCGGGTGCTGCTCGGCACGCCGGTGGAGCGGGCGGCGGATCCCGGGGCGCTGGCGAACCCGGAGGTGCTGGAGCTGATCGCGGCGGCGCGGGCCGATCTCCTCGGGGCGCCGAAGCCGTCGGCCGGCTGAGCGCCGCCGGGGTCCGGTGGGCGGCACCGGGGGGCGGCGCGGCTCCGGTCGGCGGAGTTCCGGTCGTTGGGGTTCCGGTCGTTGTGGGCTTCCGTCGTTGGGGCTCCGGTCGGCGGCCGGCCGACGGCGGCAGCGCGACGGCACGGCCTACCATGCGGATCAGCGGGTGATCGTCGCCCGCGCGGGCGGGGCGCCCGGGCCGGCCCGCCCCGCGACGCCCGCCCGTCCGAGGAACCACGATGGTCGTCACCCTGCGCGTCCCCGCCGGCGAGGCGGGCGGCGCCCCGTTGCTGCTGCGCCCCTGGTCCCCGGGGGACGCCGCGGCGCTGGTCGAGGTCCACCGGGACCCCGCGCTGCGGCACTGGACCGGCCGGGTGGCCGGCGACGAGCGGGCGGCGGCCAGCCTGCTCGCGAACGAGCGCCGCGGCTGGCTGACCGGCGAGCGGCGGGCCTTCGCCGTGCTGGAGGAACTCGACGAGCCGGACCCGGCGCGGCAGGAGCCGGGGCGGGCCCAGGACGGCCGGTCGGCCGGCGGGCCGGCGGCGTGCCTGTGGGTGGAGGGCGGCCGGCTGGCCGGGCACGTGGTGCTCAAGGGCTGCCGGAGCGGCGCGCCGGTGGCCGAGGTGGGTTACTGGACGGCGGCGCACGCGCGCGGCCGCGGCGTGGCGCCGCGCGCCCTCGAGGCGGTGGTGGCCTGGGCGTTCGAGACCTACGGGCCGGCCGGCCTGCGGCGGCTGGAGCTGCTGCACCAGGTGGACAACACGGCGTCCTGCCGGGTGGCGGCCAAGACGCGCTTCGTGCTGGACGGGGTGCTGCCGCCGGCCCCGCCGGCGTGGCCGGGCAGCGGCCACCGGCACGTTCGCCACGCCGACTGAGCCCGCGCCACACCGCTCGCCATCCCCCGGTCGGCCGAGCGCGGAGGTGACGGACAGGTGTCCGGCACGTTACCGTCAACGCGCCGAACCCAAACGTGAGTCGGGACACATTCGGCGCGTCAAGGGAACTACTGACCGTGTGGAGACGTTCACTTGACCGGAAAGTGATGGCCGCTGTCAGAGGCCGTCGCTACCGTTGAACGACATCCCACGACCTCGGAGGACCGCCCCTTGGTGGAGCAGCCAAGCCGCACTCCCGCCCCGCAGCCCCCGCGCGTGCTCCCGCGTACGGCGCAGCAGGAGGACGGGATGCCGCGGGTGCCCGCGCCCACCCGCGGCGAGTCCCCGACGGCCTCCGGCCGGACGGCTCCCACCGGCCTGGTCGAGCTCGCCGAACGGGCCGGATCGGCCGAGCAGCCGCCGGTCCAGGGGTCGGCGGAGCAGCACGAGCAGTTCTGGCTGGTCGCGGCGGACGAGGACATGGCCGGCGCCGGCATCCACAGCGGCGACCGGGTGCTGGTGCGCGCCTGCCCGGTCGGAGAGGTCCCGAACAACGAGACGGTGGCCGTGCGGCTCGACGGCCGTACGACGCTGCGCCGGCTCTCCCGCCAGCAGGGCCGGGTCTGGTTGAAGGCGGCGAACCCGGCGGTGATGCCGCGTCCGGGCAGCGCTGCGGAGGTCCTGGGCGTGGTCACGGCCACCCGGGCCCGCCGCCGGGAGAGCGCCCCGTGCGAGCACGGCCGGATCGCCTTCGCCTCGGCCCGGCTGCACCGCGGCCGCCCGATGGGGCGGGCACGGAGCGGGAGCTGAGCCGGCACGGAGCGGGGGCCGAGCCGGAGCCGACCGGGCGCTGAGCTGGAGCTGACCGGGCACGGAGCGGGAGCTGAGCGGGCGCTGAGCTGGACCTGAGCCGCGGCGGCTGACCGTCGCGAACATGTCACCCCATTCCGGACATATCTCCACCTGCCCCGGGGGTCCCCCTTCTCTCAGGATTTCACGGGGGGATTACGGAGCGGAAGCCCCCACGTGCGCCCTGTGGACAACTCCTGCCGCGTACATGCCAGCTGAGCACACTCCGCCCCTTCCGAGCCCCACACACCCCGGCACACCCAGACACGCACCACCCCTGGGCGCCTCCCCCGCTCCCCCAGCACCCCCGTGCGCCCGCTTCCGCGGCGACTCCTAAGGTAAGGCTTACCAAGCCAAGCAACCTGGGGAGTTCCCGTGCCGCCGTCACCCGGCACCGCAGGAAAGACGAGCCCGCCCGCCCCGCCGTCCGGCACGGCCACCGGCACGGCGCAGACCGGCGGGCCGGCCGTGCCGCCGACCGGCCCGACCGGCCCGACCGGCCCGCCGGCCGGTGCCGGAGGCCGGGGCGTCGCGCGGTCCACCGGCGCCCGGCTGACCGGCCTGGCCGTCTCCCTCGGCGTCCTGCTCCTGGTGCTGCTGCTGTCCATCGCCGTGGGCACCAAGCAGATCCCGCCCGGCACGGTGGTCGAGGCACTGCTCCACCACGACCCCGCCGACGGCGACCACGTGGTGGTCGCGGAGCTGCGGCTGCCCCGGACCGCGGTCGGCCTGGCGGTGGGCGCGGCGCTCGGGCTGGCCGGGGCGATCATGCAGGCGCTGACCCGCAACCCCCTCGCCGAGCCCGGGCTGCTCGGGGTCAACGCCGGCGCCTCCGCGGCCGTGGTCACCGCGATCTTCCTGTTCGGCGTCACCGACCTGGTCGGCTACGTCTGGTTCGCCTTCCTCGGCGCCGGGGCGGCCGCCGCGGCCGTCCACCTGCTGGGCGGTGGCGGGCGGGGCGGCGCGACACCGGTCCGGCTGGCCCTGTCCGGCATGGCGCTGCAGGCGGCGCTGCTCGGCTTCACCCAGGCCGTGGTGCTGCTGGACTCCACCGCCCTGGACGAGCTGCGGCTGTGGAACGTCGGCTCGCTGGCCGGGCGGGACCTGACGATCCTCGCCGGCGTCACGCCGTTCCTGCTCGCCGGGCTGCTGCTCGGGCTGGGCCTGGGCGGTCCGCTGAACGCGCTGGCGCTCGGCGACGAGGTGGCCGTCGCGCTCGGCACCGACGTGGCGCGGGTCCGGCTCCTGGCCATGCTGGCGATCACGCTGCTGTGCGGCGCGGCCACGGCGGCCTGCGGCCCGATCGCCTTCGTCGGCCTGGCCGTGCCGCACGTGGCGCGGGCGATCACCGGACCGGACCAGCGGTGGGTGCTGCCGTACTCGGCGGTGTTCGCGGCCGTGCTCCTGGTCGGCGCGGACGTGGTGGGCCGCGTGGTGGTGCGCCCGGCCGAGCTCCAGGTCGGCATCGTCACCGCGCTGATCGGCGCGCCGGTCTTCGTCTGGCTGGTGCGGCGGCGGAAGGTGGCCGGGCTGTGAGCGCGTCGACCTCCACCCGGCCCCCGGCCAGGCGCCGGCGCCTGCTCCGGGTCGGCCCGCTGGCCGTGCCGGTGGACCGCCGCGGCACGGCGGTCGGCGCGGCGCTGGCCGGCTGCCTGGTCGCGGTCGGCCTGCTGACGATGGCCACCGGCGACCTCCCGGTCGCGCCGGCCGACGTGCTGCGCACCGTCTTCGGGCGGGGCGAGCCGGTGCACGAGTTCGTGGTGATGCGGATGCGGCTGCCCCGGCTGCTCACCGGGCTGGAGGTCGGCGCGGCGCTCGGGCTGAGCGGCGCGATCTTCCAGTCGCTGACCCGGAACCCGCTGGGCAGCCCGGACGTCATCGGCTTCACCTACGGCTCGGTGACCGGCGCCCTGGTGGCGATCCTGCTGCTCGGCACGACCGCGGCCGGCGTGCTGGCCGGCGCCTCGATCGCCGGCGGGCTGCTCACCGCCGTACTGGTGTACCTGCTGTCCCACCGTAGGGGGACGAACGGCTTCCGGCTGGTGCTGGTGGGGCTGGGGGTGAGCGCGGTACTGATGGCGCTCAACGACTACCTGATGACCCGTGCCTCCCTGGAGGAGGCGTCCGCCGCCACCGTCTGGATGGTCGGCAGCCTCAACGCCCGCGGCTGGGAGCACGTGGTGCCGGTCGCGGTGGCCCTGGCCGTGCTGGTCCCGTGCGCGCTGCTGCTCTCCCGGCCGCTGGCCCTGCTGCGGATGGGCGACGACACCGCGACCTCGCTGGGCGTGCCCGTGCACCGGACCCGGCTGGCCCTGCTGGTGGTGGGCACGGCGCTGGCCGCGGTGGCGACCGCCTCGGCCGGGCCGATCCGGTTCGTCGCGCTGGCCGCCCCGCAACTGGCCAGACGGCTGACCGGCGCGCCCGGGCCGGGTCCGGTGACCTCCGCGTTGACCGGCGCCGTCCTGGTGGTCTGCGCCGACTGGGTGGCGCAGCGCGCCCTGGCCCCGACGTCGCTGCCGGTCGGCGTGGCCACGGCGGCCCTCGGTGGCGTCTACCTGCTGTGGTTGCTGGTGCGGGAGCGCCGGGAGGGGCGGATCTGAGCGGTCGGAACGCTCCCGTCCGCGCCCCGACGCGCGCCGGTGCACAGGGGCATCCGGTGGTGCACGCGCGGCGCACTGCGGGGAAGCCGTCCCCCCGGCGTTGTGACGGGGTATACCGTGCCTGGTGGCGACCGTCACCGGTCGCCCGACCGACCGGGCGGATCACGGCGCGCGCAACGGGAACCGTACCCCCATGGTTCGGTCGTCTGACCAGGTACCGGTCCGGCGCTGCGCCGGTGGCCCGTTCCGCCGACAGGAGCTTGACTGTGACCACGTCAACTGTTGAAAGTGGAGGGGGTCCTCGGGACCGCCTGCCTGCCCCGCCCGGAGGAGCCCGATGACGATGCCGCAGAAACGTGGCCCCCGCGTCTCGGGGCCCACGGGGCAGGTCCCTTCGACGTCGGCCGGCCGCCCACCGCGCGCCGGCACGGGTCGGGGGGAGCCGCGTCACCTCCCATGACCGGACACATACGGGGTTCGGCCGGTTCCACCGGGGTGGGGCCGGCGGCCGCCTGTTCGCCGTCACTGCACGCCTTCGCCCGTGCCTGGGCGGACGCGGTGGCCGGCACGAGCCAGGTGACGCGGACGGCGGCGGAGCTGACCGATCTGCTGTACGACCTGGCCGGCACGCTGTACGAGGCGCTGTGCGCGGTGCCGTTCTCGGCCGCGGCCGGCCGGCACGTGGGCAGGGCGCTGGTCGACGCGCAGCTGGCCACCCCCGAGGCGCTCTCCCGCAGCATCGCCACCCTCACCCAGCTGCCCCTGCCCGACTGCCCGCCGGCGCTGCCCGGGCTGCCCGAGCAGCCCGACCTCGCCGAGCGCCTGGCGGCGCTCCAGGGCGCGGTGGCGGCCGGCTGCATGACGGCGCTGCGGGAACGCACCCAGGACGAGCAGGAGTCGGTGCAGCGGGCGGCGCTGAGCGCGCGCATCGAGGCGGCGCGCGCGCTGCGCACCAGCGAGGCCCGCTTCCGCACCATGTTCGACGAGGCGGCCCTGGGCATCGCGATCGCCGACCCGAACGGCTTCGTGGTGGAGGCGAACCGGGCGCTGGCGCAGATGCTGGGACGGCCGGTGGAGTCGCTGCGCGGCCGCGACCTGACGGTGCTGCTGGGGCTGGATCCGCGGGAGTCCTCCGGCGAACTGGACGCGGTGTTCGCCAGCGCGGGGTTCAACACCCTGTCGTCGATGTCCTCCATGTCGTCCGGGGACGCCCTGTTCGGGCCGTCCGCCGGCTTCCCCGGCAGACCGGGGCTGGCCGGACTCGCCGGCCTGGCCGGGACCCCGGGCGCGCCCGGCATCCCCGTGCCCGGGCCGTCGGTCCCGCCGGGCTTCCCGGCCGCGCCGGCACCGGGCTCCCCCGTCCCGCCCGCCGCGCCCTTCCCACCGGGGGAGGCCGCGTTCCCGCCGGGCGGCGCCGGCGCCCCGGGAGCCGCGGCGGGCGCGGGCGCGCCGGGGCGGACCGGGCACTCGCGGGTGGACCGCCGGCTGGTCCGCCCGGACGGGGTGTCGCTGTGGGTCCAGCTGACCCTGTCGGTGATCCGCGACGAGCGCGGGGAGCCGCTGTACCGGATAGCGATGCTGGAGGACGTCACCGAGCGGCACGAGCTGCACAGCCGGCTGCTGCACCAGGCCACCCACGACCCGCTGACCGGGCTGCCGAACCGCTCGCTGCTGTACGGGCGGCTGGAGAAGATGTTCTCCGAACCGCGGCCGGGCGACCGGTTCGGGCTGTGCTACCTGGACCTGGACGCCTTCAAGGTGGTCAACGACGCCGCCGGGCACGACGTCGGCGACGCGCTGCTGTGCGAGGTGGCACACCGGCTGACCCAGCGGCTGGCCGGCCCGGACCGCCTGGTGGCGCGGATGGGCGGCGACGAGTTCGTGGTGCTGGTGGAGCACACCTCCGGGCCGCAGGACGCCGTGGAGGTGGCGCGGCAGGCGCAGGACGCCCTCAGCGACCCGATCGAGGTGGCGGGGCAGCTGATGTCCATCACGGCCGGCGTCGGGGTGATCGAGCGCCCGGTGGAGAAGGCCGGCCCCGCGGAGGCGGTCCGCGCCGCGGACATCACCCTGTACTGGGCGAAGGCGCAGGGCAAGGGCCGGCTGGCGGTCTTCGACGAGGAGCGCAACGCCCGCCAGGTGGCGCGCTACCGGCTGGCCGGGAGCATGCCGGAGGCGCTGCGGCACGGGCAGTTCTTCGTGCACTACCAGCCGATCGTGGAATTCTCCGAGCGGCGCGCGGTCTGCGCGGAGGCCCTGGTGCGGTGGCGGCACCCGGAGCTGGGGGTGCTGGGGCCGGGGCACTTCATCGGCCTGGCGGAGGACAGCGGCCTGATCGTGGAGCTGGGGCGCTGGGTGCTGGAGGAGGCCTGCCGGCAGGCCGTGGCCTGGGCGCACGCCGCGCCGGACGGGCACACGCCGCTGGTGAGCGTGAACCTGGCGGCCCGGCAGTGCCAGGACGACCGGCTGCCCGGCCAGGTGGAGCGGATCCTGGCCGAGACCGGGCTGCCGCCGGACCGGCTGCAACTGGAGCTGACCGAGTCGGCCGTGATGGACGACCACGGCAAGCCGTTACGGGTGCTGTGGGAGCTGTCCTCGATGGGGGTGCGGCTGTCCATCGACGACTTCGGGACGGGGTACTCGAACCTCTCCTACCTGCGCTCGCTCCCGGTGAACGGACTGAAGCTGGATCGTTCCTTCGTTCACGGCCTGGGCGCCGCCGGGCTGGCCACCGACCCGGTGGAGCTGCGCATCGTGGCGGCCCTGGTGCAGCTGGGGCGGGCGCTCGGGCTGACCGTGACGGCGGAGGGCGTGGAGACCGAGCTGCAGGCCCGGCGGCTTGAGGAGCTGGGCTGCGACCTCGGGCAGGGCTACCTGTTCGGCCCGCCCTCCGCGCCCGGGCCCACCGGCCCGGTGCAGCTGTGAGGGCGCCGCCGGGGATGCACACCCCCGGGGGACGCGGGGGATTCGGACGCCGTTCGACACCCGGGTGGTTTCCCCGCCAGGGGGACCGATATCCGATCGAAACCTCCTGGTGGCCGGCTTCCTTCCGACGGGTGGCGCGCCCCGGGGCGACCACCGCGCGTACGGCCGAAGGGATTATGATCCGGCCGCATGAGCTCCGCTGACCTCGGTTCCTCCCTTCCCGTCCGTACTCCCCGTGCCCGCCAGCGCGGCCGGCACCGGCGCCCCCAGCCGCTCCAGGTGCCGCCCGGTGCGCCACCGCTGGTGCTCGCCGTCCCCGACACCGACGGCAGCCCGGATCCGCGGCTGGCCCAGGAGATCGCCTCCCTGGTGCGCGCCGAGCGGCCCGGGGTCCAGATCCTGCTGACCGCCGGTCCGGGGGCCGTGCGGGCGACGCTGGCCGAACTGGCCGAGCTGCGCCGGGCCCGGCGGTCGGCCGACGGCGCGGGCGACCGCTCCGAGCAGGACGCGGGGCCGGTCGCGATCGTGGTGCCGCTGCTGGTCGCCCCGGTGGAGGGGGTGATCGAGGAGCTGCGCAAGGCGGTGGTGGCCTCGGGCGTGGAGGCCGTGGTGACCGATCCGCTGGGTCCGCACCCGGTGCTGGCCGAGGCGCTGCACGTGCGGCTCTCCGAGGCGGGGCTGGCCCGGGCGGACCGGGCCCGGCTGTTCACCGTCTCGATGGCGGCCGACGGCATCGTGCTCGCCACCGCGGGTGGTGAGGCGGCGGTCGCGGAGGCCCAGACCACCGGCGTGCTGCTGGCGGCACGGCTGGCCGTGCCGGTGCTGCCGGCCTCGGTGGACGTGCCCGGCTCCGTGGCGGCCGCGGCCGAACAGCTGCGGGCCTCCGGGGCGGGGCGGATCGCCGTGGCGCCGTTCCTGATCGGCCCGGAGGCCGACTCCGGGCGCTGGCGCGCGGACGCGGAGCAGGCCGGCTGCGAGTGCGCCGAGCCGCTGGGCGCGTACTCCGGCATAGCCCCGCTGATCCTGGAGCGGTACGTGCCGCTGGTCGGCGTGGTGCCGGAGGAGGAGCCGGCGGGGGACGCGCCCGCCGAGGAGCCCGCGGTGGCGACGCGTGCGGCGCACGCCGCCCCGGCGGCGGAGCGTCCGGCGCCCTGACGGTGCGGCGACCGCCGAAGGTCCGAACGTCCGAGGCCCGAGCCGGTGCGGCTCGGGCCTCGGACGTGTGACGGCGGGTCACTCCCCCTGCGGGCTGACCCATTCGACGAGTTCCACGACGACGCCGTTCGGGTCGGTGACCTGGAAGAGGCGTTCCCCCCAGGGCTCCTGGCGCAGCGGCATGGTGATGGCCACGCCCTCCTCGCGCAGCCTGGCCTCCTGCGCGTCCAGGTCGTCGACGACGAAGGCCACGATGACGCCGGCGGCGTGCTGGTCCCGGAATCCCTCGGGCAGCACCTCGATGCCGCGCCGGAGCAGGATCAGGTTCATCGCCGCGTCGTCGCGGGCGAGCGAGGCGAAGCCGTCGGCCGCCATCTCCTCGCGGAAGCCGAAGTGCGTGGTGAAGAACTTCACCGAGGCTTCCACGTCATCGACCGTCAGTGACACGGCCGAGGCGGTGACCCGCATGACAGACCCCTTCCCGGGAGTGACGCACCCCCAACTCCGTACACAGTACAACGTACGGCGTACGGAGATCAACACCCGGGGATCGGCACCCCGCTCGGCACCCCGCTCGGCACCCCGCTCGGCGGCGCCCTCAGGGCCGCTCCGGGGAACGTCCGACCAGGTGGCCGACGAACAGGGCGGAGACGAGGCAGCAGGCGGCGACCGTCCCGCCGAGGACGTGCCAGGCGCCGGTGAACTGCTCGGCGAGGAAGTCCCGCCGGGAGCCGGCGAGGTCTCCCGCGGCGACCCGGGCGGCCACCTCGGCGGAGCCCACCCGCGCCCGGAGCAGGCTCACCATCACGGCCCCGAACAGGGCCAGGACCAGCGCGTTGGAACCGCCCTTGACGGTGTTGAGGAAGCCCGAGGCCATTCCGATCCGCTCGGGCTCGACCCGGTTCAGCGCCTGCGCGTCGATGATGCCGATGACCAGCCCCTGGCTGACGCCGATGGTCACCAGCGGACCGAACAGCGTGCCGGCGCCGGCGCCGGGATGCAGCACGAGCAGCCACGCGTTGCCCGCCGCGAGCAGCAGCAGCGCCGCCACCACCAGCAGCCGGGGCGACACCCCGCGGTTGATCAACCGGCCCCCGAGCGGCGGCACGAAGAGCACCGGCGAGGTCATCATCAGCATCACCAGCCCCGCCTCGCCGGCCGTCAGCCCGCCGGCGCCCTGGAGGTAGGTGGGCAGGAAGATCAGCACGCCGGCCGAGCCGACGGCCATGGTCAAGATGGCCAGGCACCAGCCGAGGAAGGGGCGGTCGCGCAGCAGGGCGAGGTCCAGCACGGGGTGCTCGGCACGCCGCTCCACCAGCGGGAAGGCGGCCAGCAGCAGCACCCCGGCGGCGAGCGGGGCCAGCACCCGCGGGCTGCCCCAGCCGGCGCCGGCGACCTGGGTGATGCCGAACATGGCCAGGGCCAGGCCGGCCACGAAGGTCACCACACCCGCCACGTCCACCCGGGGGCGTCGCTCGGCGTCGGCGCGCGACTCGGCGATCACCGCCGTGCCGGCGAGGACCAGCGCCCCGGCCGCCGCGAAGAGCAGGAAGGTGGGGCGCCAGCCCAGGAGGCCGACCAGCGCCCCGGAGAGCGTGGGACCGAGGGCGAGCCCCACCCCGGCCACCGTGCCGACGGTGGCGAAGGCGCGGGTGCGGGCGGCGCCGGTGAAGGTGGTGGCCAGGATCGCGCCGCCGCCGGCCATCACCCCGGCGGCGCCGGCGCCGGTGAGCGTCCGCGCCACGTCCAGCAGGAGGACGTCCCGTGCCGCGGCGCCCGCAAGGGTACCGGCGGTGTAGACGGTGGCGCCGATCCGGAAGATCCGGCGGCGGCCGAAGAGGTCGCCGAGCGAGCCGGCGACCAGCATGAAGCAGGAGGCGGTGAGGAAGTAGCCGGTGACCACCCACTGCAGGGGCGCGCCGGAGGCGCCGAGGTCCGCGCCGATGCCGGGGAGGGCGACGGTCGTCCCGGACATCGACATCGGCAGCGTGAGGTAGCCCAGCAGCACGGCGGCCAGGGTCAAGCCGGGGCGGTGCCGCCTCGGGTGACCGGTGACGGAGGGGACGGCGGAGGGGACGCCGGAGACGGGGGCCGGCGCCGCTGTGTCTGAGGCCATGCCAGGTAAAGTACAACGTGTATGGCAAGTGGTGCAACGACCGTTGTACCCGACCCGGAGGTACCACCATCACCAGCGAGAACGAGCCCCCCGCCGCTCCGCGCCGGGGGCTGGCCGCCAAGCGCGAGGCCATCACCCGCGCCGCGCGCGTGGTGTTCGGCCGCGACGGATACCCGCGCGCCAGCATCGACGCCATCGCCAAGGAGGCCGGGGTCTCCACCCGCACCCTCTACAACCACTTCGGCGGCAAGGAGGAGCTCTTCCGCAGCGCCATCCTGGAGAGCGCCCAGCGGGTCTCGGCCGCGCGCGAGGCGGTGATCGACGAGCACCTGGGCGAGGTGACCGACCTGGAGGCCGCCCTGATCGCGTGGGGCCGCGCCTGGCGGAACCAGATGCAGGACGCCCCCGAGCACTTCGCGCTGGTCCGGCAGATCAACGCCGAGGCCGGCCACTTCCCGCCGGAGGCCCTGGAAGCCTGGCAGGAGGCCGGCCCGCGGCGGGTCCGCCGGTACCTCGCCGACCGGCTCGCCGCCCTGGCCGAACAGGGCCTGCTGGAGATCGCGCGCCCCTACCAGGCGGCCAACCACCTGATGCTGCTGGTCGCCGGCGAGGTCCTCAGCACGTACCCCGAGGCGCCCACCGACGACGCCGAGGCCGACGAGATCGTCGCCGACGGCGTCCACGCCTTCCTCCACGGCTACCTGCCGCGTCCGGCGCCGTGACGACGACGGGGGGCGGGCCGTGCGACCCACCCCCGCGCCCACCGGGTCCGGCGTCAGCTGCTGCGGCGCACCACGAACTCGGCGAGGTCGCGCAGGCTCGCCCGGGCGCCCGGATCCATCTCGGTGCCGTCCAGCGCCTCCAGGGCGGCCGCGAACCGCCGGTCCGCCTCGGCCGCCGCCCAGTCCCGCCCGCCGGCCTCCTCCACCAGCGCGGCGGCGCGGGCCGGGCCGTCCTCCTCGGAGGTCACCGCGCCGGTGTCGAACATCCGGGCCAGCTCGGCGGCCTGCGGCAGTCCGCTGCCCAGCGCCGCCACCACCGGCAGCGACTTCTTGCCGCGGCGCAGGTCGCTCCAGTTGGGCTTGCCGGTGACCTCCGGCTCCCCCCAGATGCCGAGCAGGTCGTCCACGGCCTGGAAGGCCAGCCCCAGGTGGTGGCCGTACCGCGCCAGCGCCTCCACCAGCGGCGCCGGCGCCCCGGCCAGCACGGCGCCCAGCGAGGAGGCGCAGGCCAGCAGCGAGCTGGTCTTGTTGCCCTCCATCTCCAGGCACTCGGCCAGGCCCACGTTCCCCCGGGCCTCGAAGGAGAGGTCCTGCGCCTGACCGGTGATCAGGTCCCGGGAGGCGGTGGTCAGCCGGGCGACGGCCGCGGCCGCGTGCGGCCCGCCGTGCTCGTGCAGCACCTGGAAGGCGGCGGCGAACAGGGCGTCACCGACCAGCACGGCCTGGGCCGGGCCGAACACCTTCCAGGCGGTGTCCCGGTGCCGCCGCTGCTCGTCACCGTCCATCAGGTCGTCGTGCAGCAGGGAGAAGTTGTGCACCAGCTCCACGGCCACGCCGGCCGGCGCACCGCTTGCGGCCCCGGCGCCGGCCGCCCGGGCGGAGAGCACCGCCAGGGCCGGCCGCACCGCCTTGCCGCCGTCCCCGCTGGCGGGGTTCCCGGCGGCGTCCGTCCAGCCGAAGTGGTAGGCCGCCACCGCGTCCATCGGCGCCGCCAGCGCCGACACCGCGGCACGCAGCAGCGGCAGGCAGAGCGCGCGCGCCTCGTTCAGCAGCGCGGGAACCGGCGGGCGGTCGGCGGAGACGGCCACCGGGCCGCCGCCGTCGTCCGGGCCGGTGACGGCCTCCGGGCCGGTGGCGCCCGGTGCCATGACGCCGGCGCCGGCCGGCTGCTCGGTGCGGTCGGTTCGCAGGGTCACGCTGCCACCTTCCGGTCGATGCTCGGTCTCCACTGGCCTCCTCGCCGGTCCAGGGCGTCCAACGCGGCCCCCGCCGCGGCCTCCCCGCTGCGTGCCGCGCCCTCCATCGTGGCGGGCCAGCCCGTCGCCGTCCAAGCCCCCGCCAGGAGTAGCCCTGGAACACGCGTGCGAGCCGGTGGGCGCAGGCGGGCGACGCCGAGATCCGGGGCGAAGGTCGCGGCGCGCTCCCGGGTCACGAAGAAGTCGGTGACCCGGGCGGCGCGCGCCCGCGGCAGCAGCCGCGCCAGCTCCGGCAGGTACCGCTCGCGCAGCTCGCGCAGCGGCAGGTCGACGTCCTCGGTGGCGGCGGACTGCGAGACGGCGAGGTACTGGCCGCCGTCGTCGGCCCCGGCGGCGGTGCCGCGCCCGCCGGCCGCGGCCAGCCGCGTCCGGTTGAACACCCACTGCACCCGGGTGCCCAGCGCGGCGAACATCGGCAGGTCCAGCACCGGGCGGTCGTAGCGCACGTGCAGGTTGACGATGGGCGCCGGCCGGAACGCCCGCAGCCGCTCCGGCTCGACCAGCGCGCCGGGCGGCAGCAGCGCCGCGGCCCGCTCGGGCGGCACGGCCAGCACCACCACGTCCGCCTCCAGCGCCCGGTCGTCCAGCAGCACCAGGTGCCGGGACGGATCCCCCGGTCCCCCGCCGGGCAGGGCCGGGGCGGCCAGCGCCTCGGCCGCGCCCGCCGCGCCGGCGCCCGCCGGGTCGGCCGGCCGGATCCCCCGGGCCGGGGTGCGCAGCAGCACCTCGACGCCGGCCCGGCGCAGCGCCTGACCGGCGGCGTCGTGGTGGATGGCCCCCAGCGGCGCGGTGGCGATCCCGATGTCGGCGGCGTCCGCCCGGCCCAGCAGGCCGGTGCGGAACACCTTCACCGCCAGGGCCAGCGAGGCCCGTTCGGCCGGCGCGTTGAGCGTGGCGACGCCCACCAGGTCCCACAGGGCGGCCACCGCGCGCGGGCTCTGGCCCTGCCGGCGCAGCCAGTCGGCGAAGGTCTGCCGGTCCAGGGCCGGGTCGCCGGGGTCGAGGCGGCGCATCGCCAGGGCGGCGCGCACCGCCCCGGCACGCTCGACCGGGCTCAGGTGCGGGTACCCGGCCAGCGCCGGGGCGAGGTGCAGCGGGGCGGGCGCGGCCACCCGGCGCAGCCGGCCGGTGCGCGGCGCGCCCGGCCGCGAGGCGTCCAGCACCGGGACGTCCAGCCGGGGCTGGAGGCGGGTCAGCCGCTCGGCGTCGAGGCGGCGCAGCAGGCGGCGGTAGGCGGTGCAGCAGCGCATGAAGACGTGCTGGCCGTTGTCGGCCGGCAGGCCGTCCCGTTCCAGGGAGAAGGCCAGCCCGCCGAGCCGCGGCCGGGCCTCCAGCAGGGTGGTGCGGACGCCGGCGTCGGCCAGGGCGAGGGCGGCGGTGGTGCCGGCGATGCCGCCGCCGATCACCACGGCCCGTGCCGGGTCGCCGCCCTCGCGCCGGCGGACGGCGCCGGCGGGTCGGGGCGCGGCCGGCCCACGGCCCGTCACGGGCGGACCCCGAGCAGGCCGGTGGCGGCCACCAGGGCCTTCTCCCTGCCGGGCAGCGCCACCCGGCCGCGCAGCACCGCGCCCGGGTCGGCGGCGATCCGGGTGAGCAGGCGGCGGTAGATGCCGGCCATCGCCGAGACGCAGGCGGCGCTGCGGCGGTCCAGCATGGGCAGCAGTTGGAAGCCCTCCTCGAACAGCTCCCGGGCGCGGTGCGCCTGGAACTTCACCAGGCCCGCGAAGTCGGATCCCGGGGCGGGGTGGCCGGCCCTGAAGCCGTCCTGGCAGCCGAACCGTTCCAGCTCGGCGCTGGGCAGGTAGCTGCGGCCGACCAGGGCGTCCTCGCGCAGGTCGCGCAGGATGTTGGTGAGCTGCAGGGCGACGCCGAGGGTGTCGGCGAGCCGGGAGGCGCGGGCGGCCTCGGCGGCGCCGCGGGCGGTGCTGCCGAAGACGCCGAGGCTGAGCCGGCCGATGGTGCCGGCCACGCAGCGGCAGTAGTGCCGCAGGTCGTCCCAGGTGCGGTAGGAGGTGCCGGCGATGTCCATGCTGACGCCGTCGATGAGCTCCTCGAGGGCGTCCAGCGGGATCGGGAAGCGGGTGGCGGTGTCGGTCAGGGCGAGCGCCACCGGGTCGTGCCGGTGGATGTCGGACGCGGTGGCGACGGCCTCGGTGGCGGGGAGGGCGCGCAGCTCGGCGATGTTGGAGAGCACCCGGCGGTTCCGGGTCAGCTGGTCGGTCTTGCGGTCGGCGGGCGCGGTGCCGTCGCCGATGTCGTCGATGCGCCGGGCGAACGCGTAGATGGCGGACATGGCGCGCCGGCGGTCGCCGGACAGCAGCGCGATGCCGTAGGAGAAGTTGCGGGCCTGGGACCGGGTGACCGCCTCGCAGTAGGTGTAGGCCGCTGCCGCCTCCGGGCCGGGCGGCGGCAGCCGTCGTGCGGTGTCGTCGTGTCCGCCTGGGAGCTGCACTCCTCGGCTCACCTCTTCTTCTCTCGCCGGGCCGTGGGGAGGCCGTCGCGTCGTGCCCGGGGGCGGATGTACACCCGGGCGGTCTCCCTGAGCACACGGCCGGGAGTGGGGGTCGGGGAACCGGTGAGGACGTCGTGGTCACGTGCGGCCACGGCGGCCAGCGCGGCGCGTCCTCCTCCGACGAACCCCGCCAACAACACTCGCAGACGGCCGCTCACGCAGGCCACGAGGGGTGCCCCCCGGTCCAGCAGGTCGGCGGCGCGGCGGCCCTCGAAGGCGATCAGGGCGCGCAGCCGGGGGCCGGCCGAGGGGGCGCGCAGGTCCTCGTCGGTGACGCCGAAGCGGGTCAGGTCCTCGGCGGGGAGGTAGCGGCGGCCGCGGTCGCGGTCCTCGGCGACGTCCTGGAGGTGCTCGATGATCTGCAGGCCGGTGCAGATGGAGTCGGACAGCCGCCGGTTGGCGGGGCTGTCGGCGCCGGTGACGGCGAGCACCAGCCGGCCGACCGGGTCGGCGGAGTAGGCGCAGTAGTCGACGAGCTGCTCGTAGCTGTCGTAGTGGTGCACGCGCTGGTCGCGCCGGTTGGCCTCGACCAGGCGCCGGAAGGGTTCGGGGTCGAGGCGGTGCCGGGTGGCGGTGGGGGTGAGGGCGGCCAGCAGGGGGTGGGCGGCGGCCTGGCCGGCCACGGCCCGCAGGAGGTCCTCCTCCAGGGCGTCGAGCGCGGCCAGGCGGGCGTCGGCGGGCCGGCCCTCGGCGGCGGCGCGGCGGGCGCGCTCGCGGACCGGGGGCGAGGCGGCGGCGAGCAGGGCGGTGGCGTCCGGGCCGTCGGCGGGCAGGTCGCCGTCGCCGATGTCGTCGACCAGCCGGGCGAAGCCGTAGATGGCCATCAGGTCGCGGCGGGCGGCGCGGGGTAGGAAGGCGGGGGCGACGGGGAAGTTCTCCCGCCCGGCGCGGCGCAGCACGGGGTCGGTGTCCGGTGGCGCCGAGGGCGCGGCGCCGGTCACGGCGGGGCCGGCGGCGGGGGTGGGCGCGTCGGTGGCCGGGACATCGCCCGCCCTCCGCGCCGCCCGCTCCGCCGAACCAGACAAATGCCCCATATCCGCCACGCCCTCCGTTGTACACGAGTTCCACCGACCTCTGTCCAACGGACACGCCGCCGCAAACGTCCCCGCCAGGCCGGTTTCCCGGCTGCCCCCGGGCCGGTCCATCCCGTACATTCGGCAGTGGCGGCAGGGCTTCCCGCTCCCCCATCCACCCGGACGACACCGGTCCTGACGAGGGCACGACGCGCCGCCGTGCGGGCGCGCGTCACGGCCCCGGGCAGCGGCCGGCGACCGGAGCGGTCACGGGTGGCCGCGGAGCACCGCGTGCGGCGGTGCCCGCCCTGCCGACGCCGCGGCGGTCGGCGCGGCCGCCGTACCCACCCTCGAAAGGCACCACGGATGACGACTTCACTGACGGAGCACGTGCCACCCACCGGCCGGGAACGGGTCTGGGAGGCCGGCAGCGCACCGGCGGGGCGCCCCGCCTGGGTGCAGGTGTGGACGGAGGGCGGCTGGCTGCCGGTCTGCCGCTACGACGCCCTGGAGACCGGCCGCGGGCTGGCCGTCCGGGTGGTCGAGCGGGAGGTCGCGGTCTTCCGCGACGACACCGGCCGGGTGCACGCCCTGGACAACGTCGACCCGCTCGGCGGCGACGCGGACGTCTCGCACGGCCGGCTCGCCGACCGCGGCGACCGCACGGTCGTCGCCACGGCGCCCGGCCGGCACTTCGCGCTGGACACCGGCGAGTGCCTGCAGGCGCCCGGCACCGGCCTGCGCAAGCACCGGGTGCGGGTGCACTGACCGGTACTGGACACGAAGGGCCCCGCGGCGTCGGACGCCGCGGGGCCCACCCGTTCGCCGGCCGTCCGCCGGCCCCGGCTACTTCTTCTTGGCCTTGGTGTAGGCCTCGTACTCCTTGAGGACCTCGTCGGTGGGCCCGTCGAGGCGCAGCAGGCCCTGCTCCAGCCAGATCACCCGGTCGCAGGTGTCCCGGATCGACTTGTTGTTGTGGCTCACCAGGAAGACCGTGCCGGCCTCCTTGCGCAGCTCCCGGATCCGCTCCTCGCTGCGCTTCTGGAAGCGGGCGTCGCCGGTGGCCAGCGCCTCGTCGATGAGCAGCACGTCGTGCGACTTGGCCGCGGCGATGGAGAACCGCAGCCGGGCCGCCATGCCGGAGGAGTAGGTGCGCATCGGCAGCGACGCGAAGTCGTCGTTGTCGTTGATGCCGGAGAAGTCGATGATGGCCTGGGTGCGCGCCTTGACCTGCTCCGGGGTCATCCCCATGGCCAGGCCACCCAGGGCGATGTTGCGCTCGCCGGTCAGGTCGTTCATCAGCGCGGCGTTCACGCCGAGCAGCGACGGCTGGCCGTCGGTGTAGATCGCGCCCTTCTCCACCGGCAGCAGCCCGGCCACCGCGCGCAGCAGCGTGGACTTGCCGGAGCCGTTGGTGCCGATCAGGCCGATCGCCTCGCCCCGGTAGGCGGTGAAGGTGACCCCCTTGACCGCCCGCACCACCCGCACGCTGGGCCCGCCCTTGCGGGTGACCATCCGGCGCAGCGCGTT